>JAOUNZ010000166.1 GCA_029880665.1 Candidatus Nitrosopumilus sp. | reverse complement strand
TAAAAATAACATCCAGATCAAAAAATACAAAAATGATGGTTGGAATTGGTACTGTCGCTTTAGCGATTATTATTGTATTTAGCATATCATTTAGTGGAATGTCTGATGGACTTTCAAAAATAGATTCCAAAAATAACTTTGTTCCAGTTTCATTATCTATTAATACTGATCTATCATCATACAGTAAAAAAGATCTAATATCGATAAATGGTGTGTCTGATACTTCTGGAACTGTAAATCTCTCTATTGTCAATCAAAATAATAAACTTGTATGGGAAGAACAAGTATCTTTAAAAAATAATGGAAACTTTTCTACAATAGCTATTGCTGGAGGACCAGGTTGGGAAAATTCTGGAATTTATACCATTAAAGTAGATAATGGTGTAGAAACAAAATCAAACACATTTTCATTTACTGCATAATTCATTCAAATTCTCTCCAATGAGAATCAATTAAATTTCTTAATTTTTCCACACTGATTTCTTCCATATGTTCACGATAAACAATGAATTTATTTTGTCTTCCAGAATCTTCACCATAAATATCATAGGTATTTTTTGGAATTGCATTTTTTTTCCACTGAGCCATTTCAAAAACCCATACTGTTGCATCTGGATTTGAAAAATCAATATCATCACAACCTATGACATAAAGATAACATTTTGTTACAAGGTTTAATTTTTCATGCAATTTTTCATATGCTATCATTTGGCCTTTTGCGATATTGATCTTATCATTATGGAATCCTTTGAATTCTAGTATGACAAAGCTTCCTTTGTGCTCAATTAGCCAATCTATATCTGTACCACCTGAAGATATCATTCCACGAACGATTAAATCTCCTAATACTTCTCTTCCACGACTGAATTCTAACTCGTCAAAAATTTGATATTTTGCCTTTGGACTCTTACGAATTATTTGTTCAGATATTTCTTTAGAATTGACTATGTTCTTTTTTCCATATAATATGTCAATCAAATCATTAGTCTTAGTCATAATCTTCTTTTAACTTTAAAACTCAATGATAAGAGAGTTTGTAAAATTAGGTGATTTTCTAATTTATCTACAAAAAAATTCCCGCCTTGTCCCTTTGTACAAAATAAAATATTCCTCTTGATTTTTTCTATTTTTCTTAGCATTCAAAGCATCCTGATACATTTCAAAATGTTCAATAAGATATAATTGGTTTCCTGGTTCTCCAAAATAATCTATTCCTATTAAATTAAATCCTGTTTCAGGAGTTAATTTGATCTTTTCATTCTCAAAAACATCTTCAGTCAATTTCTAGGACAAAAATTATTGATCATAAATCATTAGATCTTTTTCTTCTAATAATGCATGCAAATTATGAACTGAACGATACACATCTGATTCTTTTTTGGCACCAGTACATACTAATTTTCCTGAAGCAAATAATAAAATTACCGTTTTTGGGTCAAGCATTCTATGAATTAATCCCGGAAATTGCTCTGGTTCATACATACTGCGTGGCAAAGTTCTTGCTGCCTTTTCTAAGTGAATTTTTCCTCCCAAATTGATGGCTGCAACAATATTTTGAACTGTAATAACTGCATCATTTTTTATTTTGATTTTTCCCTTTCTTAGTTTTTGAACAACTGTGTTTACAGCTTTTATAGACATCTCTTCTGATTTTGCACCAGTACATACCATCTTCCCTGTTCTAAAAATCAATGTGGCTGTTCTGGGATTTGCTAATCTAAAAACTAGTCCAGGAAATTGTTCTGGATGATACTCTGTATCTGGAAACTTTTCTGTGATTTCAATAAGATCAATTTTTTGATCAACTGATGCAGACGCAACCACATTTTCAACACTAACAATGGGCTTTGTTTGAGGCATAACGAGGGACTTTAAATAACCCCTTTATATATACTAGTCAAATTTTTTTAAAAAATACCAAATGCTAATGATGTCCTATCCATTGATAGCGATATTCTTCGTCAATTATATCTGTAATAATGTATTTATTTTTTGTTTTAGGTGCTTTGACGTCAAAGAATCCTAATTGACCCTTCCATGGAATTGGAATTTTAAATAATTTGGGATTTTTTAACATGAATCCATAAGTTCTACTTTGAAATCTTTTTGATGATAAATGAAATTTTTTATCTGATTCTATTTCTTTTGATGAATTATATTTTTTTATGTCATAAAGTTCCACTTTACCTATAATTGCACCTGTAACAAATTTTTTATTTATTTTTAATCTGTCACAATCATCTCGTCTTATTTTTAATGGAGAATGAATTAGAAACTCTCCTCTAAAATTTGTATTCCAACTTCGTAATTCAATCGTTTTTTTTCCTGAAACAATTAAATCGGCAAATGGTTGAGACACAGAAAGACATTTCAAAATTTATTCAGTAGATACTCTGATCAATTCGCCTGGGTTTTTACCTTGTCCTTCAGGCAAATTTGTAATTCCACCATTCAGACTTTGCGTAACTATTCCTTTACTAGCTAGAATTTGTGCGGTCATTAACGAAGTATTCCCAGCCATGCATACTAGCAATGATTTTCCTTTTGTTCCCTCTAATTCTTTCTTGAGTTCATCTGGAACTTGTTGAGTTTGTAATAACCGTCCTATGGTTTTTGCTTTAGGTACAGAAATTTTTGATTTATCAATACCCAATGATTTTGCTATTAGTTCAATTCCTTCCTCACGTGGTGTATATTGCGTATGAACCCAAATGATTCGGTCATAATCTTTAGCTATTAACGCTGCATCTTCTACGGAAATATTAATTGGGAGTTTATTTTTTGCTATTTGTTCAAAATTCTTTTTATATTTTCCAATTCCATCTGCCACTATTATGACAAATTTTTTATTTTTTTCTGAACCAACCATTTGAATTGTTGAATACAATGCTAATGCCGTACTCTCTCCTATGTCGTGACCTTTATCCACAAAGAACTTGAGAAGGATTTTTGCCTTTTCAAAATCAACCTCGTGTTCTGCCACATATGTATCAGGTTTGTATAATTTTAATCCTGAAGCTTTGGTTTTAGTTCTAATTCCTGCAACATCTTGCCCCGAAAGAGGAAATACTATATGAACTGATTTTTTATCATATTTTTCAGTCATGTACTGACTCAAACCTCCAGAAGTTCCACCCGTACCAAATGAACAAATAATATCATAGTCTTTTAATGAATCTCCCTTTTCATGCAGTTGTTGATCA
>JAOUNZ010000165.1 GCA_029880665.1 Candidatus Nitrosopumilus sp. | reverse complement strand
ACCCCCTTTTTTAAGCATCTCAACTCCAGCTCTAGTAGCATCAGGAAATGCAGATGCCACCATCCCTTTTTTAGCAACAGACGATTTTTTATCTAAAGTTGGACGGAAAGAATTTTCAATCTTTTCAAGATTCAATTTTTAATTTTCACCTGAGAACTAAGCAAGAGTTTTAGAACTAATACAAATAAAACATCACAATCAGTTAGACTGTCTTTGAAAATATGATCGTTTGAAATTTTATAAACAGAGCCAGAGACCGTAGAATCAATCATGCGAATATCTTGTATTACAATACATAAACTAACATCATAATGATTTTGCCCTTTAACATCATATTCAATATTAAAAACCATCATGTCAGATCTCTCTCCAGAATCGACTTTCGGCATAAAGTTTTTCATTTCATCCATAGATTACATCATCCTCAATGATATGTACAAAAGATCCATCTTTTTCTAGAGACTGCAACTTTTTCAACAATCTTAACGCCATAATGTTCTTTGGAAATTATTCCAAAAACATTGAAGGCAACACTTTCATCAATGATTCTTTTGCCATAGACAACATCTTTCACAATGTTCTATAATTGAAAGACAGTATAAAACTGATCATAAACAAAACATAGCAAACATACTCGAAATCAAGAAATAAAATGAAAAAATGAAACAAGCTTCAAAGGGTTATTTCTTTTTTGAAGCCTTGGTTGTTTTTTTAGTTGTTGTTTTTTTAGTTGTTGTTTTTGCTGCTGCTTTTTTCTTTGCTGCCATAATCTAGACTGTGTTTTACTTAAATTTCTACAGGTTAAATTAAAAAAAATACACAAAAGAAGTATTATTTTAAACACTTTTTTAGAATTTTTTCAACCAAAAATTATCAAAAACCATATTCATATCTTCATAAGATCAAAAATGAATAATTGTTGTTAATGGATCTACAAGAAAGAGACTCTTGGTCGAAGATAAAATACTAGATAAATTATCAAAATTTGCTAAATTTATGAATGATATTCCTTGAATCCCTTGTCAGTTGGGTAGAGTTCAATTTTTGGACCAAAAAACCCCTGTTTTTGTTCCACTTTTATCATGCCATTGTCTTCCAAGTCTTCCAGTATTGCGTCAAGTTCTTTATTGTTTAGTCCGGTATTTTTTTGAATACTTTCAAATGTTTTTGAACCTCTATTTAACGCATACAAAACTAGCATGTTTTTTGTTTGAGGTTTTGAAGATTCGATTCGAGGTTTTGGAGTAATTTCAGCGACATTAATTTGAGATTGTTTTTCTTGAAACATACCAGGTATTTTATTTCCAGTTCTTTTTTTAGCCAGTACTCTAGGAATTATTCTTGCTAAGGGAATAGCTAAAAAAATTATCAAGTATATCCACGAGAAATTTGGATCTGGCATCAATTTTTGCATGTATAGATGTCATAAATTTGTTGAGACTTAAATTCTAATGTCCAGTAATTTTTTCATTATGATTGGTATAATAATAGCTAATACATACAATTTCTGTTGTCAAGATATCAATCTCCTAAAGTTAGTGTCAATATGAGTGCTGCAAAAGGAGTTGTAGTAGCTGTTATCATTCTGATTTTAGTAGGATTGGTAGCAACAGCTTCAGTAAAAATTGTAGATGCAGGTCACAGAGGAGTTCTTTTACACTGGAATGCAGTTGATCTTACACAACCACCATTAGAGGAAGGATTACATTTTGTTGTTCCATTTCAGGATGAAGTTGTTAACATTGAAGTTCGTACTCTAAAGTATGCAAGTGATGCTCGTAGTGCATCAAGAGATTTGCAGACAGTTGAAACAACAGTTACGGTAAACTATCACCCAGACAAAGAATCAGTTCATAGACTATACAAGAATTTAGGATTAGATTATGAAAATAGAGTAATTCAGCCAGCCATTGAAGAAACAGTAAAGCAAGTGACTGCAAATTACAATGCCGAGGAATTAATTACAAAAAGACCCTTAGTTAAACAGGATATAGAAGTTGCAATTAGAGAGAGATTAAATCAATTTGAAGTTGTTACTGATGTAATTTCAATTACAGATTTTGAGTTCTCTCCATTATTTGCTCAGGCAATAGAGTCCAAAGTAGAAGCAGAACAAAATGCACTTAGAGCAGAAAATGACTTGAGAAGAATAGAGGTAGAAGCAAGGCAAACAGAAGCTAATGCAATAGGTTTAGCAAATGCAAATATTGCAGAAGCCAAAGGCGAAGCAGAAGCAATAGCCATCATCAACAAAGCATTGGCAGAAAATCCAAACTATTTGGATTGGTTAAAAACACAGACTTGGGATGGTAAATTACCGCTTGTAGTGGGAGAGGGTGGGACACCGTTTATTCAGATTCCAGTCAAGCCCTAAGTAAATCAGTAAAACTATTCTTTGTTTTGTGATTTATCTCTTATTGCATCATACATTACAAGAAATTGTTCAGGTTCATTTTGTCTATAATTTTTTTCCAAGTTTTGTATTTCTTTTTCAGATATTTGTTCTCCTTTTGTAATATAGTATTCCTTAATTATTTGAGAAGGCGTCTTTCGGATACGGTATTTTTTAAGAGATTGAGCGACAGATCTTTTACATATAAAATCAAATACAAAAAATCTATAGACAAGATATCCAGATAGTCCTAGAATTGCAACAAAAATTATTGGAATTATTAGCACAGATGCCATAATGATATGCACATCATTTTGATATTTGACTGTTATCAACTCAATTATTTTGAAAATAGTTCAAGTCTGAAAACAGCACATCTTCTTTAATGCGAAACTACAAAATAACATTGAAATCAGAGGATGAAACGTAGATAAAACTAAAATGATTTTGCCTCTATATAAGGAAACATGATAGATTTGATTTAAAATATTATTTTTTACCAATCACTAAATCTACCTTATAGTTAAGAGCAGTACGCGGATTAACTTTTAAGCTCCAAGGAATAAATGCAGGGCTGCTGGTTTTTGGCAAAATTTTGAATCCCAAATTCTTGAGATTAGTTCGTAATGTAGACTCATCGAATTGAATTTTTACAGAATTTATACCTCTATCAAAATCATATGGATCAGTGATCACCAAATATCCAGACGAGATTTGCGTAGATACATGCCTAAGAAACAGAGTTGGTTCAATTAACTCTAGAACATTAAGTGCCAATATTAAATCAAATTGCAGGGTTCCAAATATAGGAGATAGTGAAT
>JAOUNZ010000037.1 GCA_029880665.1 Candidatus Nitrosopumilus sp. | reverse complement strand
ATCAAATTTATCTGCAACTAAATTTCCACATGTAAAACATCTGACAGGAATTAACACGAACAAAAAAGTAATCAAGGATTATAAAAACCATACAAGAAGCTTCAATCGCGGGCGTCGCCCAGCCTGGCCAAAGGCGCTAGCTTGAGGGGCTAGTCTCTCAGGAGTTCGTGGGTTCAAATCCCATCGCCCGCATATTATGGTAATTATTTTTCTAATCTTTGTAAAACTCTGATTAATTCCACTCTTCTTTTCTCCTCTGTAATTACAGATCTCACATCATCTACAAGAATTCTATTAACATCGACCTTTCTTCGAACTTCTCTAACGACTTTATCATACATTGAAAACGTGTATAGTTGAAGATACAAATTCTCCATTGTATCAAAAATCCTTACAGATTCATCTATTTCACCGATTCGAATTTTATCTAATACCAGTCTTTTTAATTCCCCTATGCAATCTAATAATCCTAACACATATGATTCCGGCATGACTGATAACATTTTATCTGAAGGTATTTCTTTTTGTTCTACAATTGCGATAAGACATGCAGCCTCTACAAATTCTTGCTCTGGAGTAATTAGATATCTTCGCAGATCTCCTGTTGCTTTTTTCTTATATGTTTTCAATATCTTTTCTGCTTGAGCTAAATTCTTTTTTCCATTTGCCAAATCTCCTCTGTGCACTGCAATAATTGATCTACTACATAGAATTACTATCTCTCTTGTATTTTTTAATAAAAATTCTCTTGAATCCTGAACATCTCCTAAACTTTTTGCAATTTTGTTAAGAGCTGGTCTGACGTTCTTTAATGTCATATTTGATAGGTTTTAAAACTAGGATAAAGTCGTTTGCCAAACTCTTATTTTGGATATGATTGTAGAACCTATATGGAAATTACTGTTGATCAAATGTATAAAATCGAAAACAAAGGCCATGATATGGGATTTTTAAAAAAATTTATGATGGAAAATGCTGGTGCTGCAGCAGTAAGAAGATTAGTTGATAAACTTGGTCACATAGAATCCAAAAATATTGTGATCTTTGTAGGCTTAGGAAATAATGGAGGTGATGGATTGGTAATGGCCAGACATCTGTCTGGTTATGGAGCAAAAGTTACTGTAATGTTACTTGGCTCTCCTGACAAGATCAAAACTGAGGAAAGCAATTGGAATTGGTCTATTTTACAGAAAATGCCTTCTGTGAAACTAGTGTCTGGTGATTCTTTTGAATTTGATTTCAATCCTGATGTAGTTGTTGATGCGATATTAGGGACTGGTATATCTGGAAATATTAGAGAGCCATATGCATCTGCAATAAATTACATTAATCAGACAGGTTGTTACAAATTTGCAGTTGATGTTCCATCCGGATTAGATCCGCAAACAGGAGATGCAGCAAATATTTGCTCAAAATGTGACATGACTGTCACATTTCATAAAATGAAACAAGGTATTCCAAAAAGGAAAGATTTGACTGGAGATCTGTTTGTTGAGAAAATTGGAATTCCTCCAGAAGCGGAAGAGGGGATTTTATGAAAGTACATCAAATCCAAGTTGGAAACATGCAGAATTTTTCATATGTTGTTGAAGATGACAATACAAATGAAGCCATTATCATTGATCCTTCGTGGGATTTGATAGAATTAGAAATGATCATTAAAAAAAATAATCTAAAAATTAAATATATTGTAAACACTCACCAGCATTTTGATCATACGTTGGGAAACGAAACTATGAAGGAATCCACCAAAGCTCCTGTAATCCAACACGAACATTCAGAACTAAAGCACGATATTGCCGTAAAGGATGGAGATCTTATTGAGTTTGGAAATTCAAAATTGAAAGTATTTCATACTCCTGGGCATTCTAAAGATAGTATTTGTTTAGTTGGAGATGGAAAAATTTTTTCAGGTGATACATTATTTGTTGGAAATTGTGGCCGAATTGATTTGCCTGGAGGAAGTGCAAAAGAACTCTATCATAGTCTTTTTGACATACTTTATTCATTGGATGACAATTTAGTCCTATATTCAGGACATAATTATGGAAACGAAGAGACATCTACTCTTGGCCAAGAAAAAATTACTAATCATGTTATGCAAAAACGAACAGAGCAACAATTCCTTGAAATGATGGGTCAGTGAGTTTTTTGGAAAATTTTGAATTATTTGGCAATATAGATCAAGCTAAAAATTTTATTCAAACTATGAATTCGGGAAGATTTCTTTTTTCACTTGTCATATCTTATACTGAAACTTGTGAGATTCCGGGAATTACTTTTGCAGGTGCAGATACAGATTCAATAAAATTTACACCCCCAGCTGATGCTGAATATCTTCATTACGGATACTGTAAAACAATTGATAAGATCCCAATGACTCCTGATGGAAAACCGACTCCTGCGTTATTGACAAAAACTGCTCTAGAATCTGCAAGTATTCCCCATCTGACAATAAATGCTGGAAGTAAAGTTTCTCCGCAGTTACCTTTTATTGAAACAGGTATGTCTCATGGAAAAAACATCTCAATTCAGGATGCCATGACTGATTCTCAAGTATCCAATGCTGTTGATTACGGAAGAATTGTAGGACGCAACATGGCGTCTCTAACTGATTCTCTGATTATAGGCGAGAGTGTTCCAGGTGGGACAACTACTGCTTTAGCTGTATTACGTGCATTAGGTTTTGATGCCAAAGTGAGCTCTAGCATCCCAAACAATCCGTTTGAACTAAAAAGTCAAATTGTCACTTCTGCACTGAAAAGAATTGATTCTGACCATCCATATAGTATAGTTGCTAAAATTGGTGATCCTATGATTCCTTTTGTAGCTGGAATGCTAAGCTCTGCTTCAAGCATGTCTAAAGTTATGCTTGCTGGAGGTACTCAGATGTCTGCAGTATTGGCATTTGCGTCAAAAATTGGATTCAATGAAGAAAATACTGTGGTTGGAACAACTTCTTACATTACACATGATAAAAGTGCAAATTTTGTGGATATTGTTAAACAAATTGCTGACATACCAATAATTTCTATAGATCCTGGCCTAAAAACTTCCAAGCATCATGGATTAAAAGCCTTCTCGGAAGGCTTTGCAAAAGAAGGCGTAGGTGCAGGTGGAAGTATCATCTCATCAATGCTCAAAACTGGAAATGATTCTGAAAAATTTTTGGTTCTAGCTGAAAAAGAATATCATAGATTATTTACTTCACTGTAACTGATTTTGCAAGATTTCTAGGATAATCAGGATCTGTATTTTTCGCAAGTGCTGCATAATATGCTAATAATTGAATAGGGATGATCTCTGAAATTGGATATGCTATTTCATCTGATTTGGGAAGTTCGACCCAAAAATCATATATGTCACTTTCTATATCCGAAATTCCAATAATTTTTGCACCTCGTACTTTGATCTCTCTTGCACTTGTTAGCATATCTGAGTAAGTTGAATCATTTGGATTTATGATTATGACAAATACGTTGGAATCCATTAATGCAAGAGGTCCATGTTTTAATTCTCCTCCTGGAATTCCTTCTGCGTGAATGTATGTTAATTCTTTTAGTTTTAAAGCTGCCTCAATTGCAATTGGATAATGCATTCCTCTTCCAAGTATATAAATGTCAGAAATATCTTTTATTTCATTTGCAATTCTTTGAATTTTTGTAGGATTTTTTAATATCTCCGATATTAGTTTAGAAATTTTAGCAAAATCAATATCTACTATATTATCACTTAATTTTTGAATAATTTTGTAGATAATTACAAGTTGTGTTGTGAAACTCTTTGTTGCCGCGACTCCTATTTCGGGTCCACAATTCATTCCTATCACAATATCTGATTCACGTGCAAGTGATGATGTTAACAAATTGACAATCGCTATTGTTTTACATTTGGCTAGTTTTGCAATCTTGACTACTTCTAAAACATCTGCACTTTCACCGCTTTGCGATATTGCAATCATGATGGAATTCTCTTCAATGCTATGTGGTATGAATTGAATCTCGCTTGCTATGATTGGCTCTGCCTTGATTCTAGTATATCTTGATAACATCTGTTTTGCAACTAATACTGCATTATAGCTTGTGCCGCTTCCTGTAATGTAGATATTTTTTGCCTGTTTAATGCACTGTACAGTTTTTTCAATTGCTTCTAAAGTTCTTTCTCCTGCTTTCAACACTGTTTCATGTTGTTCATAAATCTCTTTTAATGTAAAATGTGCATAATCACCTTTGTATGCATCACAAAATTCTTTAGAAACTTTAACTATCTCATATTTTGCCTGTTTCCCATCAAAACCCATGATTTGAAATTTATCTCTGTCTAAAATCACAAAATTTCCGTTTTCCATATATATCACATTGTCAGTATATTCAATGAATCCCAAAACATCGCTTGACAAAAAGAATTCATTTTGTCCAACTCCGATGATCAATGGCTCATGAAATCTTGCTGCTGCAAGTTGGCCATTTTCAAACATCGCAACAAATGCATAATGCCCCTTAATTTTTGCAACTGTTTTCAAAATTGTTTCTTTTATATCCTGAGTTTTTTCATAGTATTTCTGAATCAGGTTTGCAATAATTTCACTATCTGTATCACTCTTGAAATCATATCCTTCATTTTTTAATTGCTTTTTTAATTCTTCAAAATTTTCTATTATTCCATTATGTACTATTGCAATTCTTCCAGAATTACTTGAATGTGGGTGTGCATTTACATCGGTGACTTTTCCATGAGTTGCCCATCTAGTATGGCCTATGCCTACTTTTCCTGGAAGTATGTCTAATTGAATTTTTGAATTTACTTCATTTACCTTTCCAATCCCTTTTCTTAGTTTGATTTGATGGTCTGACTCTGTTGCAACTCCTACGCTATCATATCCGCGATACTCCATTCTTTTTAGCCCTTTTACTATTATCGGAGCCGCATTTTCTTTTCCAAAGTATCCTATAATTGAACACATGATTATTCTATCTCATTGTTAGAGATGTTCACTGATAAGTTGTTTCTTTAATACTGTTAAGCGAAAGAACCTTGATCTTTAGATTCATCAGCAGTTTCATCTAATGGTGGTTCTGGAGATGGAGTCTTTGATTTTGTTTTTTCTAATATTTCTGGGATCTTGGATTCTGGTGCAAAATGGACACTGTTTTCTTCTTCAACCGTCACTGTATAAGATGGGATGTCTACTTTTCTATCTCCAATCATGATGTGGCCATGAATTACTGCTTGCCTTGCTTGATACGGTGATCTGAATCCGAATTTCTTTGTAACTAAAGTTTGTAATCTTCGTGATAACAAATCATTTACGTTTAGATTAAGTACGTCATCTAGCGTTGCATCACTACTTACTAATCCTATTCTTGCAAGTGATTTCATTAAGATTGGTTCTTTTTCTGCTCTTACTTCTTGTCTTAATGCAAGCAAAGATCTTGCTTGATGTCTAACGCGAGATAATTCTGTATGTGCTTTCCATAGTTCTCTCTTAGTTCTTAATCCAAATGTGCCGAGAGTTTTTAGTTCATCCATTTTTAATTCATAATTAAGAGGTCTTTTTGGTTTTCTCCAAGCTTTGCGTGGATATTTTGGATCTCCCATTTGTTACACCTACTCTTTTTTCTCCACTGGTGCTGCTGGTACTGCTGCTGGTGCCCCTGCTCCACCTTTCTTTGCTGGTGCTGCCATTCCGCCTTTTGCAACTCCGACTGCTCCGCTCTTCCTACCTGAAGTTCTTGTCCTTTGCCCTCTAACTTTGAGACCAGATAGATGTCTATATCCTCTCCAACTTGCAGTGATTCTTTCTCTTTCTATGTCATTTCTTAATGTAAATGGAATATCTGATGTTAACAAATGTAAATTTGCACCTGTTTCAATATCTTTTCTTCTATTGAGGAACCATGCTGGAAAATTTCCACCAATTGGATCTGTTATTAATTTTTCAATATCTTGAACGTTAGATTCTGTAAGATTCCCTATGTTGGAGTTTGTATTGATTTTGAGAGTATCTAAAATTGCAGTGGCAAAATTATGGCCTATCCCTCTTATCTGGGTTAATCCTACAACCATCTTTCTCTCTCCAGGAATATCGTTTCCCACGATTCTGACAATATGTCTATATTCTTGTGTACTCAAGTATTCCAAAATTCTAAGAAACCCCGATAAAAACCATACTAGGCACTAAATTTAGATATTTTGAAAATGACCAAATATTATGATTCCATACCTGATGCCTAATTTTTGCATTTTTATATTAAAAATTATCTAAAATCCTCATCTTCAGTCCAATCATTACCTTGAATATTCCACAGATTGCATTTGCAGCATTTCTTGACTCCTCGTTGGGCATCGATATCTATACAAAAACAGTGTTCTCCTTTACCTGATAAATCTTGGCTGCAAAGTTTCTGCATGATTTGGTTAACTGTTATTTTCTTAATTATCTTATTGGAATAATCTGTTCAAAAAGTTATAATTTACAATATTTTCTATTCGTTGTACATGGATGAAACATTTGATCGGGAAAAAATCATAGATTCAATGTTTGATCCAGTTATATCTTCAATCTTGGCAGATCTGGAGGATGGTGAAAAGGAATGTTCCTATTTGGCACAACATGCCTCTTTATCTGAATCTGAGGTTCTTGAAAGACTCTCTTATCTAATTATTCATGGATTTGTTTCCAAAAATTCTGATACTGGAAAATGCTTACTTGTTGCAAATCCTGATAAACTTGAAAGTGTTGTTGAACATAGTGAGAATTTTGACGCAGCTATTAGTGGTCTTGAAAAAATGGACAGTTATCTAAACTGACCTTTTTCTATTCTTAATTCCATACATTCCAATTATCACTAATCCTATCATGCCAATCATTATCAATATTGTAGAGATCATAGACATGATGAATTTTTTATAGGGATCTGGAAGTGGCCCGATTGCACCTACTACATAAATTTCATCATTACTTGAACTCTCAATTAGTAATTTGTAAGTCCCAGTCTCTAGAACATCAAATTTCCCTTCAATAGTATCACTGTCAACTTGTTGAGATGTGATTTCAATACCTGACGGATCTAATACTTTGACAGAAAACGTGTTCTTTCTAAAATCCATTACTTGAACTGCAAAAACCCCTGTAGGTGCTTTTTTCATGTCAAAATCAGTTGAAATTGCTAATCTTTCTGTTATGCTTACTTTTCCATTTTCTTGGTTTATTTTCTCTAGAGTAACCTGATTTTCAAATATTGACACTACTAGTCCTGACACGATGAATAATCCTAAAACAACAATGATTAATCCAAATTTCTGCACAGTTTAAATTTTATTTTCTTTAGTTTAAACCTAATTTTTTCCAAAACTATGCTCTTTCGCATAAAAGTTAGACTGAACTAAAAAAGTTAGCTTAGGGTAAATTTAAATAAAGATTTTTGCTATTCATGTATGTCCTGAAAATCACTAGATCCGCTACAATAATATCATTAATTTTACTTATTGGAATTTCCACAGTCATAGTATTCCCAATTTTCACTGATACTAAAACAGAGCAAAAAACATTTGTTACACACTCCGGATCTGTTGTAAGGACATCTGGGGAAATAATTGATCCTCTTTATACTGTATCTACTGTAGATTTTGATCCTGATGAATTTTTGAGAAATTTTGAGTATGGCGCAGTCTCTCTTTCTGAAAGTGGACAAACCATTAGAGATTACACCATAATTGCTGAAGATGATAAAATCCAAGAAATTTCCCCAGGTGTTTTTTACAATGTTTGGACCTTTAATGGAACTGTTCCAGGACCTACCATTAGAGCCACTGAAGGAGATCTTGTCAGAATCAATTTTATCAACAATGGCTCCAAATCCCATACCATGCATTTTCATGGAATTCATAGGGCTGAAATGGATGGTGTTTTTGAAGTTGTTGGGGGTGGAGGAGGAAAATTCACCTATGAATTTGAAGCTGGACCTGTAGGTGTTCACCCATACCATTGTCATGTTATGCCATTAGAAGAACATATTGTACATGGATTGTATGGTGTCTTTATTGTTGATCCTAAAGAAGGCAGAACACTAGCTGATGAAATGGTGATGGTTCTAAACGGATTTGATACTGATTTTGATACTGAAAATAATTTTTATGCTGCAAACACAATCCCCTTTTACTACCAGCACCATCCAATTTCAATCAATACTAATGAACTAATTCGAATTTATGTTGTTAATATGGTGGAATTTGATCCTATCAATAATTTCCATCTTCATGGAAATCTGTATCAATATTATCCAACAGGAACTGATCTGGTACCTTCATTTTATACTGATATGATAACTTTATCACAAACTGAACGTGGGATAATGGAATTTCAATATGCTCTTCCAGGGAAATATCTCTTTCATGCCCATAAAGTTGAATTCTCTGAAAAGGGATGGCTTGGGTT
>JAOUNZ010000164.1 GCA_029880665.1 Candidatus Nitrosopumilus sp. | reverse complement strand
TATCTTTTGCCTCTTTGAAAATCTCTCTTAGCTTTGCTTCTGTTTCACCATAATACTTGTTCATTATTTCTGGACCATTGATAGGAAACATGTTTGCCTCTGATTCACTTGCCATAACTTTTGCTAGTAGTGTTTTTCCACATCCCGGTGGACCATAAAGCAAAATTCCACTATGCGGTTCAATTCCTAATCTTACAAACAACTCTGGATGTTTTAGTGGCAATTCCACTATTTCTCGCATGGCTTTGACTTCTGACCTTAAGCCGCCAACTTCTTCATATGTCACTCTGACTTTTCTATCAATTGAAGTTTCTGTTGAGATAGTGAGATTTGTACTGCGGTCTATCTTGACTACTCTTTTTGGAGATGTTTTTGTAATTTTAAAGTCCATAGAATTTCCTAAAATCATTACTGAAATCTCGTCACCATGAGTAATTGGCAATCCTTTCAATCTATTCTTGACAAAATCTGTAAATTCTTTGTCTGCCGTAACTGAATCGTTTACTGGTGTTAACGAAACTGACTTTGCAATCTTTGATGTGACTTTTCTAATCTTTACAAAATCATTTAGTGATGCCCCAACATTCTTTCTTGTTTGTCCATCAACTCTTATAATGTCTGGTAGTTTCTCATCTTCATCAACAGGCCACACTACTGCGCAGCTAGTTCTTGAACCCATTATCTCAATAATATCTCCCGGTGTCACTTTGAGAAAGTCCATTGCTTCAGGACCTATTCTAGCACGTTTTTTACCCACATCTCTTTGTTTTGCTTCTCCTATTCTCACTTGCAAAGGTTCCTCTTTGCGTACCAAAAAACCACCTATTTCATGTCAACTGACATGCGGCTCATGTTAAGTACTTCAAACTCACTTACGCCTTCAATTGATCTTATTGAATCTTCCAAGGAATCCATTTGTCCTTCTTTATCATCTAATACAAATTCTGCTTTAAGAAACTCCAATCCAAATGCCAGTGGCTCTTTTGCATGCCTTTTCATTGTAATTCCTTCTTTTAGTGATGCTTTAATCAATTCTGCTAATTTGTCAAGATCTGTATCCATTCCATCTGGGAGGATTTTTGTAATTAGTAATAATTGAGTCATTTTCTAAGGTCCCTGAAAGTTACATGAAGAACAAGTATAGTTTCTTACTGCTTCTCTGCAACTTTGACATCTCCAAATTAGGTCTTCACCGCAATTAGGACAATTGAATTTTACACTCTTATCGTTAGGCATAACATGTCTGTGACAGCAGCTACACTTTGGCAATGATATGGTAGATGATGACATGCAGGATTTTTCTGTAAACATCATTTATACTTTCCTTGTAATTTGAGCCTGTTTTAGTTCAATAATTTTTTAAATTCTCCACCAATTATAGTTTGTACTGCTTTTATTGAATTTCTAATCCCTAATAATTTTACAATTGAGCTAGTGTGAAAATCAAAATCACCTTTTTTTGAAATCTCCTCTATGATTTCTGGCGTAATTGACTCAAATAATTTATTGATTGTATTATTATCCGCTCTTTCTAAAACCCTTCTTGCCAATGATTGTCTTTCAATCTCACTTCCAAATCGATCCATCCATTTTTTTTGATATTCCTCAAGATCTCTCCTGTTGTTTGTTTTCAAAAATTTTGTTATTGCTTGTCCTGCATACACTCCTCCCATCCCACTAGTGAAAATCCCTCCTGCAGTTGTAGGTTTTGCTTGTCCTGCAGCATCCCCAATAATTACAGTTTTACCGTCTACAAATTTTTTGATAGGACCTTTAATCCATATCGGTGCAAAAATTTTCCTAATTATCGAGTGGTTTCCCTTCTCTTCTAAAACCCTGTCTATTGATTTAACAACATTAATTCCACGTCCTGCAACTCCAACTTTACCTTTGCCTTCATCTGACGGTATGATCCATGCAAAGAATCCTGGATATTTTTCTTGATCAAAAATAACCTCTACTTTTCCTTTTTTAATCCAATCTGCATACACTTCATATTGTGCAGATAACAAAACACCTGTTCTGTCTTTGTGTATGAGGGATGATACCCCACGTGCGTCAACAAAAACACTACAATCAATTTTTCCCTCATTTGTTCTGATTCCGGTATCTGTAATCTCTTGAAAACTTGTTCTGACTTTGATTACTGCTCCTTTTTTCTGAGCTTGGAAAGCTATTTCTTTATCAAGATCTCTTCTACTGATCTCTATAATTCGCTGTTTCTTTGAATTAATTGTAAAACTACTTCCATTAGGGGCAAATATTTCTGCAGATTCTATAATGCGTTCAAAAGTTCTTCCGAATGAAACTACTTGTAACTCTTCTAACCCTGCAAGGCTTACTAATCCTCCACAATGTTCTGGAGTTCCAATCTCATAATCTTCCTCAATAACCAGCACTGAAAACCCATTTGAAGCAATCTCTCTGGCGCATAATAATCCTGCAATACTTCCTCCGGCAATCACTACGCTAAAATACATACATTTTGGTTCTTTGTCAATTATTTAATTCAAAAGTTTTTCATTAAGCTTGTGTGTGGTTACCTTATGGGTGATATTAAACAAGTGATTATAGTTAGAACTGATCTTGATATGGGCAAAGGAAAGATTGCAGCACAAGTAGGTCATGCATGTGTTCTTGGTGCCGAACATGTGAGAAAATCTCATCCAGATTGGTACGATGAATGGTGGAATGGACAAGAGAAAGTTGTTCTCAAAGTTTCAGGCTTCAAAGAAATACAAGAAGTAAAAAGACATGCAATTGATTTGAATCTTCCTTGGTCAGAAGTTACTGATGCAGGACACACCCAGTTAGCTCCTGGAACCACCACTTGCATTTCCATTGGTCCTGCTCCTGAAAATTTAATTGACAAAATAACTGGCGATTTAAAATTATTATAAATTATTGGGAATGAGATATAACAAGGTTTGATGATTTTTTAGTTATGAAGAAAATTGGTGTGATTGTCTCCATATTTTTTGCAACAATTATGCTAACTTCTTTGACCGCTGGTGTACTTCTAAATACATCTCCGTTATCATCTGAAAATTCTGAAATTACAATAACTGGAACCCCTGCTGACAATTTTCCTGACGCACAACGTGCACAGTTTTGTGGATCTAATACCGCAAAGTCATCTGATTATATACAAGAATTTTCTATTCCTACATTATGTACAAATCCATTAGCTATTGTAACTGATTATGATGGAAATGTCTGGTTTACTCAAACCAACACTGGCAAGG
>JAOUNZ010000163.1 GCA_029880665.1 Candidatus Nitrosopumilus sp. | reverse complement strand
TTTGTTAGAAGTAATGTTGTCTTAATACCTTCTTGGCCTGATTGTTGAGTAGCGTCTAGTAAATCTGCAACAATCTGCATACTGGTTCTATAGGAAGTCATACGTTGTATATTCTCAAACTCAGATATAAGGGTATTACCATTAATTCAGATCAGATAAATAAGGTTCAAGATATTTTCATCCAATGTCGTACCAATCGCCTATTCCATGGTTTGATGAATTTATGGGTGTTGCTTACCGATACTATGATCTACGAATGAATGTTATTCCATTATTTTCTAACAGAAAAGAACCTTTATCGCTTTGGCATGATGTTATTCACTGGTGGGTGGATCCCTCCATCAAAATCAGATTTTTGGAAATGGCTAAAAAGTATTGGTTTATTCTTGGCGCTGATTCCCAAAAGCCTGGAACCAATCTATCTTTTTTTAAAGAATTACCAAAATCTGAAAATTATACACGATTTAAGAATGGTTATGGCGGAGAAGCATATCTTAGATTGGGGGTTTACACAAAAAAAGTTCTTAATGATGTAAAAAAAGACGCATTATGTGATTGTGGACATGAATCTCAAGATCACGATGAAGGTGATAATGATGTGTGCCTCTATAACAAATGTGATTGCAAGAAATTTTCTAGCTTTCAAATAAACTTGTTTAAAAAAAAGAAAATTATTACCGACATTAAATTTTTAGAGGAAAAAGATGTAAAAAGTGACTCTCTTGTCTGGAATTGTATTAATGTTAATAAATATTCAAAATCTTAAAAAAACTAATCTAAATGTTTGTTGACTCTAACGTGTTCTCCTGGGTAATGCTCGTTTAATTTTCTAGAATAGCATTTTCCACAAAGTGTTCCTTCGATACTCCATTCATCCATTGCTTTGAAATGTAATTGGACCTTTTCGTTACAAATTACACATTTATCTTTCATCCCCAAGTGTTTTAGCTCTTTTTAATCAATATAAAAAACATTCTAGAATACATTATGCTTAGAAAAATTATATTAAATATTACTGATTTATAGTGAATTCAGGTAGAGAATCTGACCAATGTAAACCTCCTGCAAGATTTTTACTTGGTTGGATTTCTACCCTCTAAATTAAGACAAACTGTTTGCTAATTTTTTTAATGCCGCGATCTCCTCCTCCTCCTGCCTTATTTTCTTATCAATTACACGAAGCATTGCGTCGTTCCAAACATGCTGGGAGAAGAAATTATGCTTAGTATTTGCCAATTCAATTTCATCATCTACTACTGTATCCTCAAGAAATTTGGTCACTATTACATCCGTAATTTTTAAAATTCTTGAATTAAGTTTAAAACTACGAAAAATGGGTTCCAGTTTTCTTATGTCTTCTTTAAAATCTCCTTTTGATTCAAAGATTTTTTTATGGAGTACTCTGAAATACACTGCAACAAAAAATAATGTTGCATATCTTTTTGTTTTATGACCTCCCTGTTTCCCATATTTCAATGATTTTTTTGCAAATTCTTTCACAAGATATGGGTATAGTAAAATTCTATAATCGTCTTTTAGATTATCATTGAAAACATCGTCATACTTACTCCCTCTTGGGAGAAATTGAGCTGGTGAACTATATGCTTCTGTTGGTCTTTGTTCTATACCTGCAACCAATGACTGAATTGCATCTTTGGCAACAATCACTTTCTTATGATTATCTGGAAGATAATTGTTATATGTTGAATCTCCTTCATATTCACATTGTTTTGACTTTGTTTTTGTATCAAAAGAACCTGCTTGGATTTCATAAAAATAACCACAATTCTTTAACTGTGATTTAATTGATTTATGAAAATCCATTAATGAAACCAGATCTTTTCCTCTTACTGAATTTTGAGAATTTCTATATTTTGTAATGTTATTTTGTTCTTGTTCGTCATCTGCTTTGATAATCGTAACCGTCATAGACCCATCCATGTTTTTTGTTCTCTTTGAATGATCCAAAATTGAATTTGATGTTTGTGCACCATTAACAATTTGAGGAGCATAAAGATCTATGACATTCCCCCCCAATTCTGTAAAATCGCTAACTACAATTGTGATTCCATTATTGTAAAAAAAGAATTTATCTGGATTGCTTTGAAGTGTTTCACGCAATCCTTTGTTAACTGTAGTCTTAAATTGCATCCATTGTCTAATATTTGATTCAAAAACGTAATCTCTGTTTTTACTAACAAATTCAGTTAGTTCTCTCAACTTTAAAATTCCTAACACTGTATTCTCATGTCTGAGCATTTTCTCTAATTTAATGGATGATTTTTTACCGGCTGCGGGCTTTTTTATGCGATCCCATAGTTTCTGAATTATTATACTCTCATCAATAATCTCAACTAATTCATCCTTGTATTCGACTTTTTGGTCTGTAACATAACAGCATTTTATCTTCAGATTTTTTTCTTTAATTTTTGTTACCAATTGTGCTAATTCTGGTCTCATTCTTGTTACATCTTTTGCAAGTAATCGTTTAGTATCTTCTTTGAATTTTGTAATTGCTTCTAGCGAGTGTGCTGTACCATATTTTGCTTGAAATAATCTTATTGTATTATCTGAAAAATCTACTGGAAGATAGGCGTCAATTCCGAGATCATTTGCTCCATCAACAATAGCATCCGCTGCATCATCTTCTGTTGCCTCAAAGACTCTGGTAAGGATCCATTGAAGAAATTTGTAACCTTTTTCGACATCACTTTTAGAATTTTCTGCATATTCATGAATACTGCCTCTGATATTTTCTGCAAAACCTTCTAATGGTGTACTTGATTTTTTTTGTACCAGAAGCGTATGCGAGCCTGGTATGTATTCCAACAATCCATTTTTATTTTGAGACAAATCTATCTTTCTAAGATGTTATATATTTAGAGAATTGGGTAATTATGTAATAACTCAATTCTGGATGTGATAAGACTTGTTAAAAAAAATAACCATTTTAGGAATAATCCTGATTATCATCATGATAATCACATTTTTATCAACTTTTGATTACTCTCCTGAAGAAAATAATGATGACTTGAAATTTATTGTTAAAGGCGATGTTGTAATGCCCTCAAAAGTTTCTCGTCCTGGATGTGAAGAAATTAACAGATGCTATGTCCCTTCTATTATTGCAATTGAATCTGGGAAACAAGTTACCTGGGTTAATGAAGATTCAGCATTTCATAGCGTGACCTCCGGCTTTTACAATACACCATCTGGTCTTTTTGATAGTGGTTATCTAGATCCATCTGAATCCTT
>JAOUNZ010000162.1 GCA_029880665.1 Candidatus Nitrosopumilus sp. | reverse complement strand
TACTTTATTAGACCTAATTCAATTCCTTGGACCTCTGTATCGCCTGCCTTGATTTTTAATGATTCTAAGCTTTGGATGGTAGTTGGGAGTCCCGGAAGTCAAAGAATTTTTTCCACAATCACGCAATTTCTTTCAAGAATTATTGATGGTGATCTGCCTATGAATGAGGCCATTGAAAGACCGCGATTTCATTGCTCTATTGGTGGCACTGTAAGTATTGAGCAAGGAGGATTTCGTAATGAAATTATTGATTTTCTCAAAGAAATTGGTTATGAAATTTCTATAAAGGACAGATACTCATTTTATCATGGAGCTATTCATGCCGTAATGAAACTGCAAACTCAATCTGGATTTCAGGGAGTAGCTGAAGTAAGACGTGACGGTACTGCGGAAGGACTGAATTGAGTTCACTTCCGGTGCTACTGTCAATTCCACATGGCGGAACAAAAAAACCTGTAGAACTAGATGGCAGTCTATGTATTACAAACAAAGATTTATTTGATGATTCGGATCCGTTTGTTGTAGAACTTTATGACTTGGGAGATAAAGTTCAACGTGTAATTAAAACTGATGTTGCAAGAGCATTTGTTGATCTTAATCGCTCGTTACAAGAATTTCCACCTGTAAATCCTGACGGATTAATTAAAAGTTCTACCTGTTATGACAAACCTATCTATTCTAAAGGTAGAGAACCAGATGATTCTCTTAGAACTTTACTAATTCAATTGTATTATCTTCCATATCATGATTCAATTCAAAAAAGTATTGAAGAGTTGGATTTACAATTATGTCTTGACTGTCATTCCATGGCCTCAATTGCACCGAACATCTCTCCTGATGGAAACAAAAAACCAAGACCAAAATTTTGTCTATCAAATAATGACGGACAAACATCTTCTCAAGAGATGATTGAATTACTTGCATCTTGTATTTCGGAATCCTTTGAGATTGACAAAAATGAAATTTTATTTAATGATCCCTTTTGTGGAGGATACATCACTAAAACATACGGAAAGAAACCCTTCCCTTGGATTCAAATTGAAATGAATAGGGATCTGTATTTATCTCAGCCGTGGTTTGACATGGATTCACTTTCTGTTGACCCTACACGTCTTCATAAATTAAATAAACAATTTGAAAATTGTCTTAACCAATTTTTTTCAAAACTTTGACATGTCTAAAAAAATACCAAGACATTATTAGTAAAAAAAGTCTATTCATAACTAATGGATCAGAAAAAATTCACTATATCTGAATATGAGAAAAAATGTCAAGAAATACTTGATGATGTGGAGATTAGATTCGCAGGTCTTTTGGATGAAAATGGAACTGTTTTGGCAGGAGGAAGTAAACCTGGAATGAATGTAAGGCTGACCCAAGAACAACTTAATTCGGTTTGCAAGGAATTGGCATCCAGAGTGGCAAAAAGAAAAAAATTTGATATGGAATTAGGACATGTAAAATATTCTGCATCCAGAAGGGAGCATGTAGTAATAATGAGTTTTCCGATCTATGAAAAAGTGGTTATGATTGTAGCAGAGTCAAATGTTAACATTGATCGCTTGGCATTTAGAGTGATTGGAAAACTCGGCAGTCAATGGGGCGAATTTGTTGGTGAATGAATCTTTTATTTTTGAAATTGCTAAATCTGCAATTACATGTACAAATGTTTATAATATGCTCATTAAGTTAGAAAATAGTTGAATAGCATATTATTTTTATCAGTTCTTTCTGTATTATTGATCGGTAGTATCTCAAGTTCATTTGCGGAAATTGAATCTGTCAACGTAATTGAAAACAAACTTGTTACTTTACTTGGAGAAGGAATTGATGCTGATGCAGAAGATCTAACGTTCAAATGGACTCAAACCTCTGGTGAATCTGTAAAACTCTCGTCATATACCGTTGCTGAACCTACTTTTATGGCACCTGAGGTTAAAAATGGTGAAATCAAGGTTCTAGATTTTGAGCTTCTGGTAACTGACCCACAAGGTGCAACTAGTTCTGCTTTTGTCGAAATTGTTGTAAACCCTGTAAATCATCCGCCAACTATTGACGCTGGGCGAGACTTGGTTACTTTTGCATCTATCAACGCAATGACCATAATTCCAAGTGTTTGGGATGCAGATGACGATGTGCTAACATACAAGTGGCAGCAAATTTCTGGACAACAAACAGAACTGTCATCTACCACTGAAAAGTATCTAACATTCCTTCCTGGTTATCTTGATTATACTAAGTTTGAACCTCTTACATTTGAAGTCACAGTAGATGATGGGTTTGGTGGGACTGCAAGTGATTCTGTAAATGTATATCCTTATCCTGGTGGACTTGAAAATAAACGAATCTCAATTTCAGCTGGCCCTATTCAAACGGTAACTGAAGGAGATAGAGTTACTTTAAGTGCAACTGGTAGCACATTAGATAACAAACCAATTGAATATTCATGGTTCCAACTTCTCGGACCATCTGTTACTCTTAGTTCATTTAATGGGGCACAAGTTGAGTTCATTGCTCCAGAAGTAGGTGATTTTGAGAAACTCTTATCCTTCCAAGTAACTGGTTATTCTGCTGGAAATGGTTGGGCCAATGCATTAGCATTAGTAAAGGTACTTCCATCTAACAATCCTCCTGTTGCAGATGCAGGTGATGATAGAAATGTTGCTGAAAATATTCTTGTAAAACTTGAGGGTGAAGGAATGGATCCTGATGGTGACAAAATAAAGTACTCATGGACTCAGAAATCAGGAAAGGCTGTAGATCTCTATGAACGTGCGTCATATTCTGTATACTTTACATCACCTTTCATTCAATCTGAATCTGAAGAATTGGTTTTTGAATTAACTGTCACTGATTCTCATGGAAGTTCTGACACAGACGATGTGTCTGTAAATATTAGTTCTGTAAATTACCCTCCAAGAGTTAATGCAGGT
The DNA here is from genome assembly GCA_029880665.1 of Candidatus Nitrosopumilus sp. Lineage (GTDB taxonomy): Archaea > Thermoproteota > Nitrososphaeria > Nitrososphaerales > Nitrosopumilaceae > Nitrosopumilus. The sequence continues at coordinate 372 of JAOUNZ010000162.1, read as the reverse complement.
CCAGACAAGAGAGTTCATGGTGGAACACAAGTCACAATCACGGGAACTGCAGTAGATCTTGATGATGATATTGTTAAACTTGAATGGAAACAGCTTTCTGGAGAATCACTATCATTTGACAAAACAAAGGCAACCCTTTCTTTTACTGCCCCTGAAGTAACTCCAACAACTTCAAAGCGTATAGTTTTACAACTTACCGCAACTGACTCTGTCGGACAAATCGGTTCTGATCAAGTTATTATTTTTGTAGTGCCTGAAAATAGTGCGCCTACAGCTAATGCGGGTCCTGATATGACCGTGGATGAGAATACCATTGTTGATTTGACCTGTGTTGGAACTGATCCTGATACACACATTCTTAATTATGAATGG
>JAOUNZ010000161.1 GCA_029880665.1 Candidatus Nitrosopumilus sp. | reverse complement strand
CATTCACTGATCTTTATCTCCATGAACTTACTCACGATATGCGGCATGCAGCAGGATTTCCGTGTCATTAGGGTGATATTTTTTGAAAACAATAATTTTTTTAATAGTTGTCTTGGTTTCTGGTGCATCAGCCGGTCTTATCCATGGAATTGTGAATCTTGCAATCGTTGAACCGTATCTTGATCAGGCAATAAGTATTGAAAATCAGAGTCTCTTTGCTTCTGGTGAAGAAGAGGATACTCCTGATTTCTGGGTAAATTATGAAGGGTATAGACTGTGGCAAAAGAGTGGCCAGATTCTTGCTGGAGTGATTTTAGGAGTGTCTGTTGGATCTTTATTTGGAATTGTGTTTGCCTTGTCTAAACATTCACTGCCTGGGACTAATAATGTCAAAAAAGCACTTGTCTTGTCTGGAATTATGTGGGTTACTCTTTATCTTGTTCCTTTCTTAAAGTATCCTGCAAATCCTCCTACTGTAGGTGATGGCGAAACTGTGGTTTTTAGAGCTATATTGTATCTATCATTCATTGTAATTTCTGGAATTGGAGCATTTGGTTTTTACAAGTTATCAAAAAAATTCAAAAACAAGAAAAAACATGTCACACTAATTGGGTATGGTGTTTTTATCTCAGTTGTCTTTGTTATGATGCCAAATAATCCTGATGATATTACTGCTTCGATGAGATTAGTAAATGAATTCCGACTGATGTCTGCACTTGGTGTATCTTCTTTCTGGATTTCAATTGGAATAATTCTTGGTTGTTTATGGAATCGATTGGAATTTTCTAAAAAAACTACCACTCATACATGATCATTCTAAATCTATAGAATTAGAATCATCACATCTCGTTTAAATATCCGTGCAAGATTAACAAAATCCAGATGCCAAGAAAATTAACCTTGCCTCAATTAAAGAAATATGATGTTACTCAAAAGGTAATAGAAGCTTTGGCGGATTCCGAGTCTCGCGCAATTCTTTTCTCTATTATTAAAAAAGGAAACACTGCATCAGAATTATCTGTAAAACTAAAAATCCCTCTCAGTTCAGTATATAAAAAATTAACAGATCTTGAAACCTTAACATTAATCGAAGTAGAAAAATGGATACTATCTGATAAAGGAAGAAAGTTCAAAGTTTATCGTAGTAGAATCAGCAAAGCAGATATTTCAATTAGAAAACCTGAGCCTGTTCTTACACTGATTCCTAACTGAGTGATTTGATTGACAAAGCCAAACATTATTCAGCTATCAGAGTTTGACATTACACAGCGAATCATTGAATCACTAAGTAACATATGTACAAGATCCGTGTTATTTTCAGTCAAAAACGAATCAAAAGATGCAACCCAAATTGCTGATGAATTAAAAATTTCGCTTTCAACTGTTTATAAAACACTCTCAATTTTAGAAGACTTGGCTCTTGCTGAGGTAGACAAATTTGTGATATCGCCTGAAGGGAAAAAAGTCAAATTATATCGTAGCAGAATTGGTAAAGTTGAAATCACTATGGATAACATGGAACCAAGTTTGAATTTGTATTCCAACACCGTGAATCCTAAATCTAATGGCTAATTGGTGATTATTTGAAAACAATCGCAATTTGATTCACTTCGTAATTGATGCGTGTATGTTATAGTAAAAAATTTACTGATATGAATGCATGTGCTAAACTCCATCCACAAAAATACATAATAATGTAAATTGGCATATGAAAAATAACGGTTATTTTCTAAAATAATGTGAAAGATATTTTTAAATTTTTGCTATATGTGGAATGCCTTGAAACTAAATAAAAAAAAGAAAATAAAAAAATTATCTTCTTATGATCATGCTTAATCCAGTTCTTTTTGATGTGGCAATAATGGTACCTATGATGGCTATTGTCAAGGCTATGGTTGCAATTGAACCAAACTCAGGTACTGCGACTTTGACACTCTCCATTTTCTCTAAAATTGCATCAACTTGCTGATTTACTTCTGCTGTGGATGCATTGTTTTTGATCATGGTTCTGAGTTCTTCTCTTAATATCTCTTCAATTTCTGATACTAGTTCCACATTGCCTGTTTCTTTGAGCGGGCCCTCTAGGTATTCAAAATTGTCCAGGTATGCCTTCGTCGCTAAACTCAATGCAATGTCCGTGTTGCCGTTTTGGTACTCTGTTTTTACATCTGCAAGCAATACCTCGATATTTTCTACATAATCGAGAAGATCCTCAAGTTCTTCATCCTCGCCCTCTATTTCATTAATCTCATGAATGATGCCATCAATGAACATTTCGACATTGGCAGGATCTGCTTTTTGTCCAAATGCAGCCCACAGATCTTCATAAAACTCTTCGATTTCCTCAGATTCATGTTCTGGCAAGTCTGCCCTTATCTTGTCAAAGATTTGCTCTGACTTCCAAACAAACGCCGAACCATCCTGGAATTCTGCCATCTCATGGATCTCCCCATTTGATACTGCTTCCTCATATTCGGATTCTGCAGTATGAAGAAGGCCTTTGATCAAATCCAGTTGAAACGTGGTGTCTGAAGACAGTTCTTTGCCTACCACTGCCATTCTGGACTCTTCAATTAACTTCCTTAGTTCCTTGATTGATGTTTCAACATTTTTTGGACTGGTTTCTATAGTTTTGGGTAAATCCGTTAATGCTTTTTGCAATTTTTGATCAAGTTCAGAATCATATTCGTTTAATTCTGGCTTGATAAGACTATACAATTCAGCAATTGGATGTGTAGCATGAACAAGAGTTAATTCATCATTGTTTTCATCAATGTTTTTCTCAATTGCCCAAAAATGCCCAAGTGTCTCTTCTAATGCCTTAGCAAATTCAAGCTTTTCTTCATATGCTGATTCGGCATATGCGTTTTGAGATAACAGTACAAACAATACGCTTGCAAAAACAGCGCTGATAATTTTTCTTGTCATAGGTAATTGTCCCAAAAGAGACGATTTAAATGAAAAATAAGTTTCAAGCCTCTATTCTAGGCTTTTAGAATTTAGAATGTATCTCTTTAATCCATCCTTCATCTGAAATATCGGCTGTTTCTTATTCTATGTTATTAGAACAGGCGTTAAATATCATTCTAAGACAAAAAAGTCCTGTTCTTATTGGCCAAAAGTCAGGAAAGTAGAAAATATGACCTTCCTATACAAAGAACAGAATAAAGAAGAATACTCGGAGCAGATGACGCAACTCTCCAAGAGTGCGAGAATCCAGACCAAATGTGTCCTTCAGAGATTTGAGGGGTTTTGCAAAAGGGAATTTGGCAAGACTGAGGGGAGGTAATCAAAGAACTACGAATCTTAAAGAAGACAAAGACAGATAAAGAAGACAAAGACA
>JAOUNZ010000160.1 GCA_029880665.1 Candidatus Nitrosopumilus sp. | reverse complement strand
AATCAACGGCATGATATTTTCAAATATATTCAGTGATTTATGCGTTCAATAATCTGGTCGATATCCATATCTTGTACCATACATGAATTCAGAATTGTGTGTTTTTTTATACAGATAACCTGTTGCTAGACCTACAATGAATCCGCCAATGTGAGCAAGATATGCTACACTATCACCTGCAAGACCAAATCCTCCAACAAAATATGGAAGTAAATTTTGAAAAATTAACCAAAAAGGTAAGAACCATTTTGCCTTGATATGCATCATTCTCCAAATGAATCCCATCATAAGAAGAGTCTGGATTCTTGCCCTTGGAAAAATTACTAGGTAAGCTCCCAATACACCAGAAATTGCACCAGAGGCACCCACTGCAGGAATAGCACTACTAGTATCACCTGCGATGTGAATCAATCCAGCAAGAATTCCCCACATTAGATAAATTCCAAGATACTTTATCTTACCAAATTTTTGTTCAATGTTATCGCCAAATATCCATAAGAACAACATATTTCCTCCTAGATGCATCAAACCACCATGCAAGAAAATTGAACTTAGTAGAGAGAAATATGGTTCTTGAGGACAAGAAATATTTTGCGGACCCGAACCAAAATCTATGTTTAATATGTTTCCGCCAATAATACAGTTTGGAACTGCACCCCAATTATAAAATAAACTAATTGTACTTTGATTTGTAAACTCAAAGATTTGCCCAGTGTATGCTATTTCAATAAAAAATACAATTACATTGACTATGATTAGTGCATAAGTTACAATTGGTTTGAATCCTGGAGGATGTGGATTTTCATCTCTTAGTGGAAGCATTAGTTATTTAGCTTGATTAAAATTTCTATAATAAGATTATTCAATTTTCATAATTCTTTCTTTAATCAGATGTTGAATACCTTGAACAAATGAGTTGTCAGCTATTTGATCAGCGGCCCACCATTCAGCGTTTGTTTTAATCCGTTAATAAATACAGATGAGTCATTTTAAAGTATGTTGGAAGGTTATAACACCGATGAAATTATTTTTAGACAATAAATTTTCACCAATATTTGATAAAACATAATTTGCTATTTTGGATTGATTATTCTTAATAATTTCATGTGGATTGGTTTAACAGAATTTATGTTTACAGTAGATGCTTTAATGAATTTTATCGATTTTTTGATATGTCCTAGAAAATGAGATGGGAAATAAGTTATCTCGTTTACTGATTTCGCATTTAGTTATGATACACATGATGTTAAGAATAAAATAAAAAACTTGATTGTTCATTGAATATACCAATTAAATTATAATTATTTTTTGTTTCACAAGATATTCAATTGCATTTAGAAAATCATCGTCAGAGATTTTTTCTTCAGACCACCATAATGTAGTAGTCTTGAACCAAGATGGAATATGCCATTCAGATTCCACAATAATTTGTTTGCCTGCAACAAATATTATTCCTTTTTTTAACAAAAAGTCAATTCCTTCCATGAATTCAGAATCAGAGATTTGAGCAGTTGTCCACCATTCAGCATTTGTTTTAATCCATTGAGGAATTTTGGGAATTTCAGGAGGTAATCCTTTTTCAAAACCAATAATTTTTAGAGTTCCTTGAGATTTAGGCTCTACAATAAATGCAACATGCCATTGACCCATTTCATCAATACTCTGAATGAATTCTACAGGATTGTCATTTAGCATGACATTAAATTTTTCTTTGCCTGTAATTGGTGGAAATTCAAAATTGGCATATGTTTGAAGTGGATAGCTATTGTATCCACGCATAGTAAGTGTTGTTTCATCATTACTGAATTCAGCTGCTGAATACCATGCACCTGAATCATATCGAAAATTAAATTCCCTTCCGTTCTTCTTTACAGTCACTGGAATTACAGTAGTATCGACTGGTGCAAAACAGCTATAATAAAAAATATCGGTAGTGATTGATGGATCAGGATACATTGAAAATTCAACAATTTCTCCAGGTTGGACTTTTTCAATAAATTCAATGTTTTGTGTAATGTCTAATACTAGTTCATAACCATGAACTACTGCGTAAATTTTAGGGTAATAGACAGTTTTTTCGCCTGTGTTTTGAATTCTTCCTGTAATATGACCATCTTTGTGCTTGATTAAAGTTTTATCATAAAGTACCTGAATAGGTATTTCATTTTTTATGGTTTTATCAAAAGTTAATTCTGGATTCATTAGAATTGGAGTGTTAGATGTTAATTCAGGAAATTTTATTTTAAATGGTATTTCTTTACCAGCACCTAAAGGAACATGTTTGATTGTTTTTGATACAGTTTTAGAATCGTCAATAACAGATACAGTAATTGTTGGGATTATTGCAAAATTATTTTCATTTTTAACATTGCCAACCACTGTATAGATTCCAGAGGAATCAAAATACCCTAGGTATTCATGTAAAGGGATATAAACATCTGCAAACGTTATCTGGGGAAAAATCAAGATTAAAAATAATCCAAATAGAAATAAAATGTTTGTTTCTGAAGGCCTAAAAAGAGTTGAAAATGTCTTCAAATCCTGAAATTGGTTTTTCAAGTAATCTGGGTCTATAGTCTTCAACTAATTTATCTATTAGATCTCTTGCTTTAATATGATATCTCTTTTTGAGTTGAACTAGTTTTATTTCCACTAGTCCATCTTTAACAAATTATGATAAGTGAAACAGTGGATGGTGATCTTTTAATCTCCACTAGTAAAAATTCGAATCTTCTTTTATTAATGCAAATATGAGATCACAGGGAAGTTTGTTTTCTTAGTGCCTTGATAATCATAGTTTCATCTTCAGTAATACGAAAGCAATGGAATCTTATTTATCTTGGACCTTGTGTTGTTTTGATAATTCTATTTTTCTAATTTTTCTAGATAATGATTCAACACCTCATTTTAATCCAGATAGACGCATGATTTCATGAAATTAAATGCCTTAATTTTTTCAATGATTTGTTGAATTTGTGATCTCTGTTAGTCATTTCTAAACATTTCCAATGCTAGCAATCCCAATGTTATAAACGTCAATAAATGTCCTATTTCAGAAACATACATTATAACAAAATCACGATAGTATGCCATGTTGTATCCACTAACAAAAAAATTTTACTACCAATAAAGTTAGCAAATACTGCAGTGTTAAGTCATCTTGTTTTTAATCTATAAAATGCAAATCCTGTAATAACTGAAATGAATACAACAATACTAAGTCCATCAATATGTAAGAAAACGTATGCCAAATGATAATGATATAATAGATGAGGAACGATGATTGGTAAAGCCAATACTGCTATAATTCCAGTTACAACAATTGAGAACAAAGCTGATTTTTCTTTCAACTATGC
>JAOUNZ010000159.1 GCA_029880665.1 Candidatus Nitrosopumilus sp. | reverse complement strand
CGCATGGATCACATCACTCGTTTATTCTAAAACTAAATGATGGAATTACAATTTTAAAGAAGAAATGGTTACCAATAGAAAAGAAACTTTTGGAGTCATCTAACAACCAAGTCAATTTCATTCTAGTAGCAATTGATATTGCTGATTGTGGAATTGCAAGATTACGAGGAACGCATATAGAATTTATGCCAAACATTTATTCTGGTTCTGGTGGAAAAAGATACAAGACTAGTTTTAATGTTGAGAAATTTTTTGAGCAGATACAACTAGCAATATCATCAATTTTCAAAGAAGGAGACACAATAGTGATTTTCGGTCCTGGTGAAACAAAAAAAAGATTTACAAATTTTCTTGAGAAATCACAAAAATATAAGATTCAAGTTGTAGAAGGAATTGATTCTGGAGGAGAAGATGGAATTTACACATTTACAAAATCTCAAACAATGCATGCGATAATGTCAGATAGTAAATTAGCAAAAGCTGCATCAATCATAGATGAAATAATGGTTCTAGCAAATAAAAAGAGTCAGAAATTTACAATGGGGTATAATGAAACTTTTAATGCAAACCAGATGGGAGCAGTTGAGTCTCTGGTATTTTCAGATAAAGCTATTCAGGATAATGATGAACAGCAGATTATTGACTTACTAAATGATGTTGAGAGTAAAGGAGTAAAAATTTACAGTGTTGATTCATCCACAGATATTGGTCTAAGAGTTACTGGTTTAGGCGGAATAGTTTCATTATTACGATATTCTATAGAATCCTAGTTTGTGGATTCTATTAACCAGTCTAGATAAGGTTTGTTTATAGAAGTAATATCAACTTCGGCAATTTCAGGAACATCATATGGATGGGTTTCTTTAATTTGCTTTTTTAGAAGAGTTTTGTTTTTTGAGATAGTTTTGAATATCGCAAGATATTCTGATGTATTTTCTATTTTATCATTCCAGGAATAAATTGAAGATATTTTTGAGATATTAACACATGCTATTGTCTTACTTTTTATTAGATCATGTGCGATTTTTGAAATTGATTTTTTGTTAGGATATGTTGAGATAATTATCACTGGTTTCATAGTAACCGATAAATGTCTGTACCTTAAAAAATTAGCAATCAGCTTGGAACTTGATTTTATTACTCAAAATTCGATTATCTATGTCTTAATAGCTTGGGTAGTAATAGTTGTGATTGCAAAGACTCTGAGATTAGAGAGATATGGTTTTGAGATAAAATCTTACAGCCTTGTATACAAAAATAAGGGAGTTAATTCAGCTCTGTTAAAAATTCTAGGAAGAACAAAAAGGGGTATCAGGGTTTTTGCAGATACAAGTGTAATTGCAGGTTTCATAATGATGGGTTTTGCTTTTTGGTTTTTGTTAAATAATGTCTCAAACTTTTTTGTAGCACAGACTGATTTTCAAGAGTTAACTGTACTCATCCCAGGAGTTACATTGACTTCTGCGTCATCAATTGCATATTTTTTACTTTCAATTCCAATAGTACTAATTGTTCATGAAGGAGCACATGGAATTGTAGCAGCCCTGGAAAAAATAAAGATCAAGACAGGCGGCTTTGCTATATTTATTGCAATGTTTGCAGGTTTTGTAGAGCCAGATGAAGAAGAATTTGGAAAAGCCAAAAAGATTTCGAAATTAAGAGTAATTGGTGCAGGAGCAACATCAAATGTAATTTTTGCATTTGTTTTGGGTGCCATTCTATTAACAAATCCATTTTTTGCAATGGTATTACCTGAACCTCTCCTAAGTGTATTCTATGAATTGCCTCAGGGAGTTTTGATATTATCAATCATAGAAAATTCGGGAGCCGAACAAGCAGGATTACTTGCAAATGACATAATTACTTCAATTAACGATATGCCAATTTACAGTCCTGCTGATTTTCCCAGCTTGAAACCTGGAGAAACGGCAAGTGTTACTGTACTTAGAGATGGTCAAACATTAGAATTTGGTCTAGAAGTAATGCCATCTCCTGAAGATCCTGAAAGAGGATTGATAGGGATAATGAGAGACAATTCTTTTGCATACAAACCTGTGATGAATTTCATTGAATGGAATGATCCAAATGTTTCAATGTTTTTACTATGGTTATGGATGATTTCATTTTTTATAGGAATAATCAACATGCTTCCTTTACCAATACTAGATGGTGGAAAATTCATTCATACAATTATTGATAAAAGAGCTTCAGACAAAACAATCAATATTGTAATGTGGGGGATTTACGCATGTACTTTTGCCTTGTTTGGCCTAAATATTGCACTGTCATATTTGAAATCAGGATGGTTTACAATATAGAAAATACCTAAAGAATCATTAATGAAAAAAAATACCTGAATTTATGAAGTGTGATAGATGTGAAAATCTTGCAGTGTATACAAGAAAATATTCAGGCGAGAAATTATGCTCAAAATGTTTCTCAAATTCAGTAGTAAGAAAAACTGCTAAAACTATCTCAAAATATAATATGATTCAACATAATGAATTGGTTGCAGTTGCAGTATCTGGTGGAAAAGATTCCTTAGCATTACTAAAAATCATTAATGAAATGGCATCAACTCATAATTTTAAAATTAAAGCAATCACAATAGATGAAGGTATTCCAGGATATCGAAATGAAGCGCTAGAAATTGTTGAAAAGTTTTGTAATGAATTAAATGTAGAGCATAAAGTTTACGCCTACAAAGATTTGTTTGAATTGACACTTGATGAAGCATTAGAGTTAAGAGATAATAAAAAAACTTCATCATGTTCAATTTGCGGCACACTAAGAAGAAGGGCAATTGACTTTGCAGCAAAAAATATTGGAGCAGATGTAATTGCAACAGGCCACAATTTAGACGATACATTGCAAACATTTGTGATAAACATGCTTTCAGGAGATACAACAAAAATTGGGTGGATGGATCCTGATACATCTTTAAATTCTTTAAGAAAGATAAAACCATTTTGTGAGATATATGAATCTGAGATAGTATTTTATGCATTTACAAATGATATACCATTTCAATCTGAGCCTTGTCCACACATGAATGAAGGAATAAGAACAGAAATTCGTGAATTTCTAAATTCATTAGAAAATCAACATAGTGGAATCAAAAACAACTTGTATCAATCGATTCTAAAAGTATCTCAAATTGTAAAAAATTCAAATTCCAAACAAAAAACAATATGTGAAATATGTAGGAACGAATGTACCGGAAATGTATGCTCAGTTTGCGGTATGATTTTAAAACTAAAAGAAAATCAAACCTAATGCAAATATAACAATACTTTCTAAAGAAAAATGGTAGTAGGTAAGATCAGGGTGCCAGCCGTGCCCTATTCTGAAACCGGCTATATGCAGAG
>JAOUNZ010000158.1 GCA_029880665.1 Candidatus Nitrosopumilus sp. | reverse complement strand
AAGCTGGACACCCATTCCAAAACCCAGGCCAAAGTGTCCGCCTTGGCCTCGGAACCGGTGTCCGCCTTGCCCTGGAACGACTGTCCGGCTTCCGTCGGATTGACTGTCCGGATTGCCTCGGAATATACAGATGCGATTCATGGAGACGATAGGAATTTCCCTGGAGGACGGTGACGTCGGCGTGATGTGTGAGCTTGTCGAGCAGGGTGGCGATGGAAGTGGCGTTGGGGAAAACGGTGTTCCAGTCGCGGAAGGCGAGGTTGGTCGTGAGGAGAATGGAGCGCGAGGACGGCTCTTTTGACCCCGGCCGCTCGTAACGGCGATCAACGACCTTGTAGACCAGATCGGCGGCGTAGGAGTCGTAGGAGAGATAGCCTACTTCGTCCACGCAGAGCAGTTGTGGTCGCGTGTAACGTACCAGGCGGCGCCGAAGGGTCTCGGGGGAGCAGGCGCGCAGATCCTCGATGAGCTCGGCGGCGGTGGTGAAGAGTACCGAGAAGCCGTTCATGGCCGCTTGATGGGCGATGTTCTTGGCGATCATGGTCTTGCCCAGACCGTTGCTTCCGAGCAAGACGAGGTTGCGCCCTTCGCGGACGAATTCCAGTTCCAGTGCTCGTTCGATGAGGTCGCGCTCGATCTTCTTGGGCCAGTTCCAGTCGAAGTCGGCCATGGTCTTGAAGCGCCCGATGCGGGCGCGCCGCAGTCGGGAGGCGACGCTGCGCCGGGTCTTGTCGATCTCTTCCAAGCGTACGATCTCCTCGAGGATCTGCACGGGCGTGAGGCGTCCCTTGGTCACGCGGGCCAGGAAGTCCTCGAGTTGTGCTGCGGTAGCGATGAGAAAGCGCGCCAGGCGCTGTTTGAGCTCAGTCCTCGTCGTCTTCATGGTCTTCTCCTCGGTCTGGATCTGAGAGTTGGTCGTAGGTCTGGGAGTCGTGGGGCTTGACGAAGAGGTTCTTGAGGTCCGGACGACGGGACAGGTCGACGGGGAGGCCGGTGGGTTTGCGGTTGAGCCTGCGGTTCTTGGCCAGGATGTAGGCCACGGAGGCCAGGCGGGGCGTGTCCTTGAGTAGGGCCTCCTGCATGGCCGTGCGCAACTCGCAAGCTCCGTAGTCATCGAGGAGAAGCAGGAGCTTGTCCGTGTAGCGTGCGACGGACTCGCCCTTGCGGAAGGCAGCTTCCAGGAACTGCTCGCCCTCTGGGACAGCGGCCAGCAGGCGGGCGGAGGTGGTCGAGCCGCGTGCGCCCTGCTTGATGGCGAGTAGTGCTTCGATGTGTGCAGGGTTTTCCACGCGCTGGTGGCGGTCGTAGCTGCGGTGATGATGGGCGATCTCGGTCGTGCCGTGCAGCAGGCGCACGGTGGTTTGAGAGGCGACGAGGGAAAGCGGCTGCTCGACGAAGTCAGGCGGGATCGAGTAGTCATTGAGATCGAAGCGGACGTAGATGGTCTTTCGGCTCTGGAGCGAGATCATCCTGTCCGTGTCGAAGGGGTTGCGCGGTAGCGGAAGCAGGAAGGGCTTTTCCTCCGCGAAGGCCTCCGCCACCGTCTTGTGATCGCCGCCGGGCCAGCGTCGCTCGAGGGCAACCTGGTCGCGCCAGGCAAGGGCTTCCCGGTTGAGCCTCTCCAGGGTGGTGACGGTTCGGGCCGCGAAGAACGAATCGCGGATGTAACGTATCGTGCGCTCCACGGCACCCTTCTCGCTTCCACGGGCAGGGGCTGTAGCGCGTGGCTCGAAGTGGTAGTGCGCGGCGAGTTCGAGCAGCCGTGGGTGGAAGTGAATAGCCTGGCCGTGTCGCTCGATCACGGCGGAGCGCAGGTTGTCGTAGAGGTTGACCCGGGCCACGCCCTCGAAGTCGTCGAAAGCGCGAACGTGACCGAGTAGAAAGCTCTCCTGGGCTTGGTTGAGGAAGAACTCCAGGTAAAAGTTGCGCGAGTAGGTCAGGGTCTTCACGAAGCAGCACAGCGGGCGTGTGGCGCGCCCGATACGCACCCGTCCGAAGCTACCCCAATCGGTCTGGCTTTCCTCTCCAGGGAGGGTACGGCGACGCAGGAAGGCCTCCCTGGAGCGCCGCGGCCGGATCTCGGACACCTTGCGTCGCACTTGGCGTGCGCTGCCCTTGTAGCCACGCGCTTGCAGCATGCGGTGAAGACGTGTGGCCCTCAGACGCGGGTGTGCCTGCAAGGTTTCCCGCATGAAATCGGTGTAGGGGTCGAGTGCGCTCGGGCGAAAAGCGGGAACAAGCCGGGGTCCCCCGAAGAGCGCCTTTTCTACCGTGTCGTGGTGCACACCCTGATCCGTGGCAATCGTCCCCACCTTCCAGTGTTCAGCGAAGAACAAGCGCCGGATGCGGGCCTTGAGTTCTTGGTCGATCAAACCGTCCCTCCCTTCTGCGGTCGACGAGAGGGCCAGACTGGCCGCAGACGATGCAAACCATCCGTCCCGAACTCCGCTGCCGCGGAAAACAAGGCGCCTGCGCTGCCTCGTCGCTTCCCGGCGGCGGGAATGACCGCGCCTCCGACAGGATAGAAAACCCCGAAGCCGCGCATCTACCGTGATCCGTCACTTTCTCTGCCTCCCCGGGCAAGCGGCCACCATTGATCACCGCCGCATCGGCACAGAGCTCGCCCGTCTCGTTCTTCGTGCCACACGGCAGGGGTTCTCTATCGTGGGTTTGAGCCATAACAGCCGATTTGTTCTTTCGCATCCGATACGCCCGCTGCCGATCTGCATGGTCCAGCCTGCCCTCCGGGCTGTCCTGGTAACGCTTGTTCGCTTTGCTATGGCTCACCCGCCGCCCTCGCTGCCGACACTCCTGCGTGCAGTAAGCCTGCCCGCGATAGCAGCTCCGGCACACGGCGAAGGGCACCTGGCATGCCCGACACACGAGCAGATACAGGACAACCGTTGGTGGAGCGTTTTTGCTCGCCTTGCCCAAACGTCACCAAGGAGTGGACAGCGCGCGGCGGGGGTGAGATGCTCTTGGACGAGAGGTTCGCTCCCGCCGCTGTGTCCTTTCGGCACCGCCGCTCACAGGCGCGACCACTCAACTCGCCCCGGCGCGCCTACGCCGGGGCACCCTTCCTCCACCAACTACGTTACGCCTGAATCGTGCTTGCTGGCCGCCGGCCTGACGGCCGGCGGGATGACCGTCTATACGAGCGAGCCCTGGTCAGAAATCCGCGGTTTCAGGTGGCCGTCCACACACGTGACCGTATGTCTCCTGTGCACCAACGTGTCCGGGGCCTGGTAGAACCAGACCCAAAGCCTGCATGCGCTTCCAGACACGCCGCTGGGAGGCGGTCACGCCGCCACGTCGCAAGGACGCCCATACTTTCCGCGTACCCCAAGCAGGGTTCTTGGCCACGATGGCCTTGATGCCCG
>JAOUNZ010000157.1 GCA_029880665.1 Candidatus Nitrosopumilus sp. | reverse complement strand
CTGGGAATTACTCCTTTTGGATGCATAATGTAGAATTTGCATTAGATATTATCTGGTTTGACGATAAAGGAAATGCAGTTCACATTGAACAAGACGTGCCTCCGTGCACTACCGAACCCCAATACTGCGAGGTGTATGATCCTGGAGCAGAAGCATTATACGTTTTTGAGGCAACTGCAGGGTTTGTAGAGAAATTTGGAATTACCGACAGTTCAAAGTTTTCTTGGGTTGTAGACAGAACATCTTAGAAAAATAACTTGTTCTGAAAAATTAATTTCAAAAAACAAATCCTTTATTTTACAATTGTAAAATTATGGAGTTATTTGTCTGATGTCAATAATTAGCAGATGCAAGAAATTCCATATGGAATAAAGTACTAATGTTATGTTAGCCTCCTGAAACTATCTGTAAAATATGGTCTCAAGAAAATTACTTGCGGGTATTGCATTGGTCGCCATTACTGCAATATCTTTAATTGGTTCGTCTCAAATTTCAGATGCCCCAAATACTAATAATATTGAATCAGATGATCCCAGAATAATTGACTGGCGTCATGTTCACGGTGTTGGATTCGATCCTTCAGATCATTCGATTTTGTACATCGCAACACATGGAGACTTTTACCAAAGCATTAGCGGCGGACCTCCAGTAAAAGTGGACAAGGTCAGAGCAGACTATATGGCATTTATCGCATCGCCAATCCCGGGAATCCCTCTGTATGCAAGTGGACATCCGTCTACTGGAGGAAATACAGGACTGATAAAAAGTAGCGATGGTGGTGTCACTTGGGAAACTGTATCCAATGTGATAGAACCCCCAGTTGACTTTCACGCCATGGCAACAAGTAAACAGAATCCCGAGATCATAATTGGTTTTGATAGCGGTGCAAGAGGATTATTCAAGACGATTGATGCTGGAAAAACTTGGGAAACTCTAAAGTATCCAGAATATATTTCAGCTTTGACAATTTCTCCTGATGATTCAGAAATAATCTATGCAGGAACTGGCAATGGTATTTTCAAGTCAGATAACGATGGACAGACATGGACTCATCTTGACACTTATCAAGGAATGGCAGTCTTTGCATTGGCATTTGATGATAATGGAAGACTGTTTGCATCAGTCAAAACATTTGGCATTGTGTACTCGGATGATTCTGGTGAGTCTTGGGAGGATATGCAAAACGTGGATCTTACTGTCTCAAGCATTGCAGCAGACTCTGAAAATGGTTCTCTCTATGTAGGAGGCTATTCTTCTGGAGGATTTCAAGAGGTTTACAAAATTCCTTACGATGTAAGTTCATATGAAATGATTGCGACCAACAAGGGATTAAGATGATATGTTAAAAATTCAGTCGTGACAATAGTTGAAGTACAAAAAATTCTTAGAATGTGTCCATATGTATTTTATCATCATATTTGTAAATATTGGAACTCTCCTAATGTTTTAAATTTTTTACACCTATCTTTGCATATGTACATCCAGCATTCACTCATTTCGGTTTTTGAGATTAATCTGACATTCTTTTTGAATTGATTTTGATGTAGTGTACAGTGTTAAAGCAAGAATTGCAATTGCAGTAATACGAATTGGGATTTAATAATTTGTTAAAAATGCTGAAGTAGTTGCACCAAGACTTCCAAAGGTAGAAAATACTGCAAAACCTACTGGACCACAGCCACATGCTCCAGCAGCAGAACCAATCATTGATCCTAAGACACCACCGGACATCTTTTTCTTAGAAGTTTGCAACATTTTGATTCGATAGATGTTCATTGGTAAAACCAAACCAGCAAGACCCACCATGATAACAATTAGTGCTAAACCAAGTTCCGTTCCAGAATTAACATGTGCAATAAAATAAGGTTCCAAAAAGATGTACTCAGATATCAAAAGTAATGGAAACAACAATCCAACAAATATTGCTAAAGATAATGCAACGTATTTGTAATTTGAGAAGACGAGTTTTATTTCTGACATCGATTAAAACATAGGTTCTATTACTTTTTTAAATACCTCGTATGGTTGAGCTCCAATAATAAGATCTTGTTGATTGTTTGGACCAATTATCATAAATGCTGTAACTCCTGAAAATCCAACATTGTGAGATACATCAGTATTTTTTAGAACTCGTTGCAAATATTTTCCAGAATCTAAACAGTTAGCAAACAAATCCATATCTAACCCAAGGTTAGATGCATATTTCTTTAGATTTGCGGTATTGGCCCATCCATTATCTACTCCAAGCTGATTTGAATATAATGTAGAATGATATTCCCAGTATTTTTCTTGGTCTTCTGCACAATATGTTGCTGCTGACGCAGATAAAGAATCTTTTCCTAATACTGCAATATCAAGAAATTGTAGATTAACCTTTCCAGCATCAATTAGATTTTCAACAATTATTGGTTTTGTATCAAAGAACCATTTTTTACAGTGAGGACACTGATAGTCTCCAAATTCAATTATGGTTACAGGGGCATCAGAGGAACCCAAAATTGGCGAGCCAAGAGAAGTATCTACAGTACCATACTGTTTGCTTGTGTCTATAGAGGAATCATCGGTAAATGACATAGCTAAAAAAGCAATGCTGGAAACTGCGACAATTGCAATAATTATGGGGAAAATAAAGTTGGTTTTACCCTTTTTGCTAGTCATTCGACTAGTGTTTTTGGTACGTTTTTTCCCCATGTCAACATCGTTAGAAATAAGATATTTAATCGTAATAGTTTACAATTGTAAAATATTTTTGTGTATGGTTCGTTTTTGTTTTCCAAATTGTTGATTTTGGATAAGATTACTAATTGAGAACTTCATTTGACAGATTGATTTTTTGCAAACCAGTAATGTAAAAGTATTAAGCAAACGACAATTGATTTTTAGTAAAATCATGGATAAGAGAGATGGTATGGTTTTAGCGGCAATTCTAATTGGTGTGGGCATACCAGTTACATTGATGTTTCTAGTAGCAAATGGGATTATCAGCACTCCGTTCAAATAAACAAGATTATTCTACCTCTTAAAATCAAAATAATTCAAAGAAGAAATACAAGGAACGATGAAATTAGATTTACAATTGTAAAGTACATGAAAGAATAAAATTTATTTGCATTCAAAGTTTGGGCTTGTTACAAAAATACCACAGTAGAGAAAAAAATTCTCCACTGCAGAATGAAGACTGCAATTAACACACTACTTTGTTGTAAACATCAAGTTTTTTATCTTTGTCTAAATGGTGTTAGTTAATGAAAATACATACAAAGACGGCAATTCCACTAGCCGCAGTTTTTGCTGTTATGCTTATGGTAGGTATTACACCTGCATTTGCAGAAGTAACAATATCTGCAGCAGAAGGCTCTGGCGCTCCAGGCTGTGAGGAAACCGCAGAGGGATGTTATCTTCCTGGAACTGCAACAGTTGA
>JAOUNZ010000036.1 GCA_029880665.1 Candidatus Nitrosopumilus sp. | reverse complement strand
CTTTAGGAAGAAATTATTATCTAAACCAATACCTACGTTGTACACAAAAACACCAATATAGAATCATATAGTTCATATTCAAATAATTCATTCCAATATTACGCATACCAGAATTTTTTACAATTATGGCACTGTTTTTTCCATGTTATAGATGCATCTTGATTTCTCTTCATCTGTCTTTTTCATGATGATTTCTAGTTATATCTAAAAAAACTCTAGTTCAATTTTGAATTATTTGTAAGTGTTTTTCCTAGTTTTCACTAAGGATCAAATGGATAGTCTCTGTCTTTACCCCAAACACATTGTGCTCAGTTAAATTTGAACTAGAACATGCCAAAGATCTATACAAACAATATACGTTTTCAAACATCTAGTATGCTCTGTAAACTATGGACTGATCAAAACATGTTAGTTCACGGAAAATTAATGAATCTCGGGATTTCAGTAATGTGATACATTCGCTTTAGTTAATATTTGCAGTATTTGTGCCAAAATCATGGCAAAAACATGGAAAGATAACGAAATCAGTCTTGACCCAATCAAAAATCAAACGATTGCTGTAATCGGTTATGGAATCCAAGGTGATGCACAGGCTAACAACATGAAAGACTCTGGTCTTAATGTGATTATTGGTCTTAAAGAAGGCGGCAACAGCTGGAAAAAGGCAAAGTCTGACGGTCATAATGTAATGTCTGTATCAGATGCTACAAAACAAGCAGACATTGTTCATATTTTGATTCCAGATATGATTCAAGGTCAAGTATACAAAGATGAGATTGGACCAAATCTTTCTGAAGGAAAGGCATTGTCATTTTCTCATGCAGCTGCAATCTATTGGAAATGGATTGAAGCCCCAAACAATGTTGATCTTATCATGGTTGCACCAAAAGGACCTGGCTCCAAAGTTAGAGAGACATATCTTGACAATTTTGGAACCCCTGCAATCGTTGCAGTCGAACAAGACTTTACAGGAAAGGCTTGGGATAGAACATTGGGAATTGCAAAGGCAATCGGCAGCGCCAGAGCTGGATTGATCAAAACTGCTTTCAAAGAAGAAGTAGAGACTGATTGGTTTGGTGAACAGGCTGACCTTTGTGGTGGCGCAGCGTCTATGGTTACAAATGCATTTGAAACCCTAGTTGAAGCAGGATACCAACCAGAAATTGCATACTTTGAAGTCTTACATGAACTCAAACTTATTGTGGATATGATTCAGAGATATGGCATTAATGGAATGTGGAGACGTGTAAGTGAGACTGCCAGATATGGTGGCTTGACTCGTGGACCGATGGTGATGGATTCTGCAAACAAAGAGAACATGAAAAAAGTTCTTACCATGATTCAAGATGGCACATTCAATAATGAATGGATTTCAGAATATCAGAAAAACGGCAAGGATGCGTTTGACAAATACATGAAAGAATACGATGCTCACCAAATTGAAAAGGTTGGCAAAGAAATGCGTAAAATGATGTGGCCTGATTCCACAGAATAATCTTTTTTCTTATATTTTTCTTAATTTAGAAACGCCAGTTGTTATGTGATCAATGATTGTTGGCAATGACGTACCCGGTCCAAACACATGATCTACTCCTGCCTTGATCAGATCTTTATGATCTATTTCGGGAATTACTCCTCCTCCAACAATAAGTACGTCTTTGATCCCCTTCTTATTTAGTGCCTTTACGACTCTTGGAAACAATGTTCCATGTGCTCCGTTTAGCAAACTCATTGCTACTGCATCGACATCTTCGTCTTCTGCAATCTGCGCAATCCTATCTGGGGTGGCAAAAAGTCCCGAATAGATTACCTCCATACCTGCATCCCTAAACGCCCTACACAATACCAGGGCCCCCCTGTCATGGCCATCCAGACCTAACTTGGCAACCAATATTTTGATACTTCGAGATGCAGTTTTTTGTTTCATGATTATAGGTATCTTTGGGATATTTTAAAAGGTTTATTTGATTTTCGTGCAAATCTCTTCAAATATATTGATTTAACACTTCATGTAGAAACGTAAAGATATGACTGAGGACATATGTGATTTCTGTAAGGGTGTTGGCTCTTCTGGTTCAAATATGTGTGTATATTGTAATGGAACTGGCGAATGGAATCAAGCTGCACAGGCATATGTAAAAAACCATATCTGCCAATGCATAGTACTTGATAGAAAATTTTGCCCTGTTTGTAATAAGGCATGTCACCATGATACCACGTTAAATCCAAAACAAAAGATTGATCCTGGCTATGGTGGTATGTCTTCACGAGAAATCACGGTAATTGCATAAAGAACAATATCGTTTTTTATGAAAAATACTGCTAGTAAAAGTCATCAAGGTCTTTGCCTATTTGCAGTATGATGACTCTATGATCCGTTCAAAATGACTCTCTTTTCCTGTTCTCTCTTTTAAACAAGGATTGACTTAGTTCTAACCACGCAACAAAATAACCCAATAGCAATAATTTCTGCAATAAATAGAGATTGTTTGATTATAATCGCTGATATCCAAAAATACTCATCCTTCATATACGTGAGAACATAATCCCAGTTATGTCAAAATATGGTAAGCGAACTGGCATTTTGGAACTTTTAATTGGCAGGATAATTATCTAAGGAAAATTAGCATGGATTCTTTTAGCCAAAACTCTAATTGTCTACGTTGTGGAAAAAACTCTATTCTTGTTGATGAAGTAACCGGTGAACAATTTTGTGGCAAATGTGGGTATGTGATTACCGAAAAAACACAAGAGTCAGGACCTGAATGGAGATCTTTTCAAAAGGATGGTGGAGCAGATCCTGCAAGAACCGGTGCCCCCTCATCTCTGATGATACATGATATGGGATTGTCTACCGTGATTAATCCTTTAAACAAAGATGCTTCGGGAAAGCCACTTTCAACTTCAATGAAAAGCACCATTGAAAGACTCCGAACCTGGGATAGCAGAAGCCAGGTACATGCACCAGTTGATAGAAATCTAAGACAAGCACTAAGTGATTTAAATAAATTAAAAGACAAAGTATCTGTTCCCGCAAACGTATTGGAAAAAGCAGCTTACATTTATCGGAAGGCATTAGAAAAAAAATTGGTTCGTGGAAGGTCTATCTCGGCAATGATTGCTGCATCTTTGTATGCTGCATGTAGAGATACCGAGACTCCTAGAACGTTAAAGGACGTATCTGACGCTGCTAACGTTAAACGAAAAGACATTGCACGGTGTTATCGATTATTGCATCATGAATTAGAATTAAAGATGCCAGTTGTTGATTCAATTCAGTGCATTGCAAGAATTTCAAGCAAACTTGAGATATCTGAAAAAACAAAAAGATATGCAGTCAAGGTGCTCAAGGATGCACAGGAACGCAAAGAGTCTGCTGGAAAAGATCCTATGGGATTGGCTGCAACTGCACTGTATTTATCATGTGTTAAAAATGGCGTATCAATCACGCAACGGGATCTTGCAGAAGCTGCGGGTGTTACCGAAGTTACTATAAGAAATAGATACAAGGGATTAAAGGCAGAGCAATCACCAGATCTTTAGATTGGCCAAACATTATTTTTTACGTCTAATGGTTTTCTTGCAATGCTAATCAACAGAAAAGATAAATCTTCTTTTGTCTTGCACAGCACGCAAGAGCGTACTGATTGGTTATATCAAAAAAACCCCTATAGAAAGCATGCAAATCTTAAATCAACTAAAAATTGAAGAATCAGAAAGTAAGGAATCTTTTCTTGAAGTACTTTCTGACAAGTACTGCCGTTCTATTTTAGAGGCAATAATGGATATGCCAAAATCTGCAATTGAAGTGTCCCGTGAAAAATCTATCCCTCTTAGTACTGTGTATAGAAGAATTCAGTTATTGCATGATTCAAAGATGATTCAAACATCTGGTGTTATTACAGAAGAAGGTAAGAGACTCTTTTTATACAAAAGCAAAATCAAAGAAATCAACACTAGTTTTCATGATGGAAAAATTGATGTGAACATAGTTTTCAACAAAAACTAGTTTTATTCTTAATGCTCATGCTCACTAAAATTTCCCCCTAATGCAATTGTTGCAATGACTGTGGATTCAGTTGTCTGACACTTCATTTTTGACTCTGGTAAGAATTCCTTGAAAATTTCTTGCAGTAACTGTTCTGTAAATATTGACCAGTTGCCGCCCAATTCATGCTGGATGATAAAATGATGTAACTCGCCTTCTACTCTATGATCTGATTTCATTCCAGATGCTTTCATATAATCCTCAAGGGTCTCGATGCATTTTTTCAAATCATAGTCTCCTTTGATGAATAACACTGTATCTTTGATCACTGGTTTTATCACATTGATTATCTCGTTAATCTCTGATGCTGTCATCTCTATCCCTAACATATCAAGAATTTTTTTTGGTACTGGAATCATTCCAATTTTAGACGCAAATCTGTCCCATTCGATATATTTCTCTAAAATCTGTCTTGCCATTACATTGTGAGATATGTTGCGATTCATGGCCTCAGCCTCTATCTCTTCAACTAATTTAATGGGAAGACGATAGGTGACACTACGGGTCTTCTCTTTTTTTACTGGATACTGGCGTTTTACTACACTTGAATCCAATTGACACTTGTTTCATATGGGACTATTATAAAGATGGTCCATTGGCCAATGTGTGTTTTCAAATTTGATAATCATGAATATTTTTAAAATAATTTTATTGTTTACCTGCTTTGTGAGAATAAATTTGAAAAAATCCAGGTTTATTTATTTAAGGCATGGGTAAATACTGTGAAAACTGTGGGAAATTCATGAAAAACTTCGAGATAACTCATTGCTCTGACGAATGCCTGCTTTCGTCTATAAAAAATAGTTATTCCCTAACTGAAACTTGGATTAATGCCGTCACTTGGGATGAAAGATCTGATCCATGGACATAGCCGTTCTGTTGGTAATGGAAAATATACTTAAAGTGCAACTAAATTATTCTCCGTGTGGATGTAATTCCGATAAATTATCAACTGACGTTTGAACCAGATCTCAAAAAATTTACCTTTACTGGTTCTGAAACTGTTTCTGTAGATTGCAAAAAAGCAACAAAAATTATTATCATGCATTGTGCTGAACTAAAAATTCTTTCTTGTCAAGTAAAATCCTGTAACAAAATCATCCCGTCAACTCCAAAATTAGTAGAGAAAAACGAACAACTCCAAATATTTTTGGGAGAAAAAATTAAGGGCAAAGC
Organism: Candidatus Nitrosopumilus sp.; assembly: GCA_029880665.1. Lineage (GTDB taxonomy): Archaea > Thermoproteota > Nitrososphaeria > Nitrososphaerales > Nitrosopumilaceae > Nitrosopumilus. The sequence continues at coordinate 3,512 of JAOUNZ010000036.1, read as the reverse complement.
TACGATAGATTTAGAATTCCAAGGGATCCTAAATGATAGATTACTTGGATTTTATCGCAGTCAGTACAAACAAAATGGGAAAACAAAATATCTTGCAACCACTCAATTTGAGGCAGCAGATGCTAGACGTGCATTTCCATGCTGGGATGAACCAGAGGCAAAGGCAACCTTTGACATCTCTATTATATCTGATAACAAATTCACTGCGATTTCAAACATGCCAGTTAAATCAAAGAAAAAAGTCGGCAGTAAAACTATCTATCATTTTGCACAGACCCCAATCGTTTCAACATATTTAATTTATCTTGCAGTTGGTGAATTTGAATATCTCTCGGGGAAGATTGGTAAAATACAGATTAGGGTTGTAACTACTAAAGGAAACAAGTCAAAAGGAAAATTCTCTCTGGATTTAGGAAAAAAACTTCTTACCTCATATGAAAAATACTTTGGAATAAAATACCCGTTGCCAAAACTTGACTTGATTGCAGTCCCTGATTTTGCAGCTGGTGCTATGGAAAATTGGGGAGCAATTACATTTAGAGAGACAATTCTACTTTATAATCCTAAAACATCTTCTACACGAACCAAACAATACATTGCAGAAGTGATCTCACATGAGATTGCACATCAATGGTTTGGCAATTTGGTCACAATGAAATGGTGGAATGACCTGTGGTTAAATGAAAGCTTTGCGACTTTTATGGCTACTAAATTTGTTGATCAATTCTATCCTGAATGGGATTTGTGGAATCAGTTTGTAGATGATGCAATGAATATTGCAATGGGCCTTGATTCTTTAAAAACAACCCATCCAATAGATGTCAAAGTAAATTCACCTGCCGAAATTAGAGAGATTTTTGATGCGATATCTTACGACAAAGGAGGGTGTATTCTCCGAATGTTGGAATCTTATGTGGGAGAGCCAAATTTTCAAAAAGGACTCAAAAAATACCTCTCTGATTTTAAATACAAAAATGCCAAAGGGGAAGATTTATGGGATGCAATAGGCAAGGCCTCAAAAATGCCAGTGTCTTCCATGGTCAATACATGGCTAAAGCAACCTGGGTTTCCCCTTGTCGAGATTAATCAAGACGGTAATGTCTTAAAAATAAAACAAAAGAGATACTTGTTAGAGCATGATAACAAGTTCAGTAAAGGACTGTGGTCCATTCCTCTGTCTCTGGGTCTGGAGAATGAAATCTCTAAAAAATTGTTCTCTTCTAAAACACTGTCCATAAAATTACCTAAGAACACTTTGGGCTTTGTAGCAAATTATGGAAGAAAGGGGTTTTATCGTGTAAAATATGACGAAGGAATTTTACTTGATCTGAAAATGCTGATTGATGAAAAGCGTATTCCTGTAATTGACAGGTGGGCAATTCAAAATGACCTGTTTTCTCTTTGTGTCTCAGGCGATGAATGCGTGAGAAACTATCTTGATTTCTCAGATGCATACTTTGAAGAAGACAGCTATCTTGCATCAGTTAACGTGGCACATAATTTGGCTTCGCTATACTTTCGTGCATTTAATGAACCATTTGCAGACGAGATTAGAAGCTATGCCGTAAATTACTTTAGAAAAATTTTATTCCGTGTAGGCTGGGAGCCAAAAAAATCTGATAAACACACTGATGCAATGCTTCGCGCGTTTGTTATTGTTACGTTAGGTAAAATGAATGACGAAGAAGTTACAGAAAAAGCACTAAGCAAATATGCCAAATTCTTAAAGTCTTCCAATTCGGTACCTCCTGATTTGGTGGAACCTGTTTGTTCAATTGCTGCATGGAATGGTAATTCCAAAACATATGCTGAACTTGTAAACCTGTACAGAAATGCAAAAACAATGGAGGAAAAACTCCGATTCCTTGGTGCAATGTGTGGATTCCAAGATACAAAACTCTTGCTCAGGTCTCTAGATTTTTCTCAAACCTCCGAAGTTCGCTCTCAAAACATGCAGCTACCTATTATGAAAGTTGCTGGAAACCCACATGGTGATAAGATTTTGTGGCCATGGTTGAAAAAGAATTGGAAAAAACTAAACAAAAAAGTCGGTCAGGGCAATCCTCTGTTTAATAGAATTGTGGCAAGTATCGCATCTGTCGCAGATGATTCTATGGAAAAAGAGATCAAAACATTCTTCAAAAATAATCCTACCCCAGGTACGGAGAGAACACAATCACAAACTCTTGAGAGAATTAGAATAAACTCTAAATTCCTTAGAAACATGAGAAAAGAATTCAAGGATGGCTAAGAAACTCGGACCTCCAATCTTCCTTGGGATGTTCACACTTTTGGCAATATTGCTTCTTACTGGCGCTGGAACCGATGACAAAGAAATTCTACGACAGACGTTTAAGTTTGAGGCAACTTACTATGATTCTGGCCATGTTGAAGTGTCTTATCTTGATAAATCTGGTAAAACAAATTTGGTTGTAATGGAAATTCTTGGAATGGATGAATCCTTTCACAAAACATTCTATGATTCTGAATTCATTGAAATCATCCCATTTCCAAATGTGCCAAAATATGGCTGGGTGATTCATCCGGTAGTATTGGAAATTGAGCATGCTGAATTAGGTCATATCCAACTTAAAACAGAAATACATCCGCTTGGAGATCTTGTACCGCCTGTAATTTATGGAAGATCGTAGATGGCCACAAGATTTTATTGCACCCTTTGAGAACTTTGTATGTTGGATTTAGCTGATTTGAAGAAGGGAAAACGTGGAACTATTGCAAAAGCCATATCTATTGTTGAAAATGATCAAAAAGAAGCAAGAAAAGTTCTAAAGAAAATTTTCAAGGACACTGGACACTCTATGATCATTGGAATTACAGGTCCTGCAGGAGCTGGAAAGAGTTCATTAATTAACAAAACGGCTGTTGCCATGAAAAAACTTGGCACTAAACCAGCCGTACTTGCAATTGATCCAACTAGCCATGTTACTGGGGGGGCAATACTTGGTGATCGTGTACGAATGAGCGAATCTACTGATTCTGGAACGTATATTCGAAGCATTGCATCAAGGGGCGCAACGGGAGCAGTGTCACGTTCATTGCGAAACAGCATTCGTATTTTGGAGTATGCTGGATTTAATCCAATAATTATTGAAAGTGTTGGTGCCGGACAAACTGAAGTTGAAATATCCAACATTGCAGATATCATAGTTGTCGTTTTCAATCCTAACACTGGGGATAGTATTCAAACAATCAAAGCTGGTTTGACTGAGATTGGGGATATCTACCTTGTTAACAAAAGTGACCTAAGTGGAGCAAATCAGTTGTTTGATGCAGTTCGTGATTTTATTGGTGATTCCGATCGAAATCCGGTAATTTTAAAAACATCCGTAAAAAAGAATTCTGGCATTACAGAATTTGCAAAGGCCTTAAAGGAAATGATGGACTCTAAAAAGAAACTCAAGAACAACAAAGACTCTGAAAGACTGGAAACTGAACTAAAAGATATTGTTTTAAATAACATGCGAGAAAAGATTGATGGTATGCTACATTCT
>JAOUNZ010000156.1 GCA_029880665.1 Candidatus Nitrosopumilus sp. | reverse complement strand
GGAATTAGTGGCAGGTGATTTTAAAAAAGGAGTCATGCCTTTGGAAACAGACAAGCAAAGAAGACAGATGTTTCAAGAATTGGCACACAGAGTTGCAAATAGACAAGGCTTTGACTCAAATCTAGGCAGAGTAAAGTATTCTGCGTCTAGAAGAGAAAAAGTCGTAATGCTGAGTTTTCCTATTGGAAGATACATCATACTGATCATTACCGAATTAAGTATCAACATTGACAGATTTGCGTGGAAAATCATATACAAGTTAGAAAATCAGTGGTCCGAGTTTTATGGATTTTAACAATCAGCATTCAGACACATTCAAAAGAACAATATGAGAATCAAGAGGCATGCTTATCTCGTGGATCAACTTCCAGAGATTTGTTAAAACATTCCATTGATTCTTCGTAACGGCCCAAACTTCTCAATGCCACACCTTTGTGATTCCAGAGATCTGGGTCATCTTGATTTAAGAGAAGTGCTTGTTCAAAAAACCCTAAAGCGTCATCAAATTTGCCGTCATTCATCAAAGATTGTCCCTTTTTAACAAGATTGGCAATATAGACCATAAATCATAAAAAACGTCATTTGTATTAAGTTTGAAATCATAATTCAATTAGTCAAACAGACTAAACAGATTTACAAGAACAGAGTCAAAATTTAAATAAATTTTTTGATATCATACTGTATGGCACTAGATGAAATAGACGAAAGAATTCTCAAAAATTTATTAGTAGATGCAAGACAGTCAGCCAGGCAATTGGCCTTGAGATTAGGAATCTCAACAGTGACAGTTCTGTCAAGAATCAAGAAACTTGAAAAAGAGAAAATTATCAAAGGATACACTGCAATTATTGATCATGAGAAGGTAGGATATTCATTAACTGCAATTATAGAGATTATGGCCAAAAATGACAAAATTATCGGTATTGAAGAAGAGATATCAAAATTTGAAAACGTGTGTGGCGTATATGACATCACAGGTTCAACAGACACGATAATTGTAGCGAAATTCAAGGAGAGGGATGAATTGAGCAAATTTGTCAAAGCCTTGGCAGTCATCCCAAATGTTGAAAATACAATTACCCACGTAGTCCTAAATACAGCCAAAGAAGATTTTAGATTGACATAGGACCACAACATGAAAAAAACTTGGACTTTTGTAATGTTATTAATTATTGGCGGAACTCAAGTAGCCAATGCACAAAACAGTGAATTAGACATGGAGTTGGAAGTAACTGATGAAGAAAAAATCATGTTATTCACAGGGTTTTCAGCAGTAGTTTTAGGCATAGCGTTATTTTTGGCAAGAGACATCATACTGCGAAGAAAAACATCGTATGACAAAAACGAGTTAGAATCTAAAAAAGATAAGACGTTTGAAAAATATCACTCAGATTGGGGTGAGGATTATGAAGAATTTGGCAACAGATACAACACAAAAGATGATAAAGAATTTCGCAACGCGTCAATAAGCGATGAGTTGCCAAACTATTATGAGGTATTAGGAGTTACCAAAGACGCAACACATGAGGAAATCAAACAAAAATTTAGAGAATTAGTAAAAAAAACCCATCCGGATAAAACAAGAGAAGACTCTGAAGAGAAGATGATTGAATTAAACAAAGCGTATGAAGTATTGTCAGATAAAGAACGTCGAGAAAAATATGACAGGTATTTCAAGGTAAGCTAGACAGATTCTAACTTGACAATAATCATGCTTAATTCAATGTGATTTGGCGTCTGAACACTGTTTGTAAGATTTGTAAATATTTCTATAGACAAAGGCTTTCCTAGTGATTCTAGCAAAGTAGTGATTTTGAGTTCTCCAAATTCAGTATTTGGTCCAAGCATTTTCTTGGTAAGCAGGGGAATCACAGATAGATCATTAATCACCCCTTTCATTTTAAAGGCAAATTTATCTGAAAAGTAGACGCCGCCACGAGTAGTTGGTTCGTTAACAGGGGTGGGAGAATTAGCAATAGACACATTGGTGATAGGATAAGACACGTCATTTATGAAAAGGCGGTATTCTGGAGAATCCTTCTCATTATGATCCATCAAAATTTTAAGCAAATCATGGTTAAACAACACTGAAAAACAACCAAATCACAATTCTATTGAGTGTTTCGTGAAAATCAATGAGAATTAAGTATTCTAAACAATAAAGATCATCTTTAAAACCCACAATTCATTTTCATGTGTATTGCAACAGTTTGCAAATACTCATTCAATGAGAAATGAGATTCTCAGCATGATGGTAGAGATGGGATTGGGAAATGATTGTTATGTTGAGATGTTAGACTATACAATAGACCTATTTGAGAGTCAAGGTCTTGGAACAGATTATTACGGATATCACAATATCAACCATGAATTAGAAGTAACATATGTGTCACTTTTAGCTTCAAAACAAGAAAAAGTCCAATTAACAGACGAGGATGTAAAGTACCTATACGTTTCTGCGTTATTTCATGATTTTGATCCTCAGAAAAGCGTAGACAAACCACATGAGGAGAGTGTTCTAAAATTCATATCAATGGATAGAAAACTAAATCAGTTAATTACTGCTGCAAATATCGATTTAGAAATTGTCAAGGCACTGATTTTAAGGACAACATATCCTTGGAGTGGCGAACTTAGAAAAAATGCAGAAGCTCAAATCAAACAATGTTTTTACAGTTCAGAATTAACAAGAGACAATAAACAATACCAACAGCACATTATGGAAATGGGTTGGTATCTATCAGTAATAGATAGAATTAGCGGTTATGCGTTAGGAGATTTTTCAAAAGCAATGGAGATGTCTAAAATGAACGCACATGCACTTGCATGGAGGCCATCGTTAATTGTAAGGAGTTCGGTTGCATATTTTGAAGAATTGCTAAACAAAGAAACAGAGATGGTAAAAGAAGTCTTGAAAGTACTTTCAAAAGAAATGAGGAAGAATTTTTTTGACACAGTGTTATCATTTATGAGAATAAGACAGCAAGAAATTTCAATTCAGGCAAGTGCATCGTATGAGAATCTCAGATTAATTCCAACAATTGAAAATATGATTACAAGAAATGATCCAAATTTTATAAAGTCATTATATGAGATTTTCTTAGAGCTGCCAACACCTCTTCAATTTGAGAAAGCAAATTTTGAAAAATCAATCAAAGACCCACAGGTAATAATCAACACGTTACGAATAAATGACAAAAATGGAGAAATCATAGGATTCTCAAAAGGCGGCCCACTTGAGAAATATCAATTACGTGAAGAAATTAAAGATGAGAATTATGGTCTTGGAAATACGATATTTTTAGAACCATTGGCACTGAAGATGGGGTATTGGGGACTAAAAGGCGGAAGTGAGATGCGCCATATGTTTATCATGCAGGCACACTCTATGAAATACAAGTTTTTGACGAGTTTTGCATTACGTGATGTCATCA
>JAOUNZ010000155.1 GCA_029880665.1 Candidatus Nitrosopumilus sp. | reverse complement strand
TGAAAATTCAATTCTTCAATTATTTCTTCTAGGCAAAAATGGAATTAATGCTCTGACAAACTCCGTAAAGTTCTTTGTTTGATAGTATATTGTGCCAGGACCTGTGATCTCTATTACTAATGCTTCCCCTCCCAGAATTGATGTCTTTAAGCCCCCATGCTTTGTTACTCTATAATCAGCACTAGCACTCATTGCGACTAGTTGATAGTTATCAAGTATCATTTTTTCGCCATCTTTAAGAATCATAGACAGTATCCCTCCCCATGCATTTACAAACATGTCCCCATCACCTAATGTCTTTAGCATGAAGAGGTTACTCCCAAAAATCCCTTTTGTAAACCCCTGCCATTGAGTATCCAATGTCAGATCATTAGTTGAACCAACATATGCTCCTGACTGAACAATAAATTCTTCTTTTACATTAATTACCTCAATGTCTCCAAGCATATTTCCTGTAAGACCCAAAGTACAGTTGTCTTCTTGTGCAATAAAATTATTTACAAAAAATGATTCGCCTCCTAGTGCAGCTGTCTTTAATGTTTTTAGAAAACCTCCTTTTCTCATAGAAGTTATAGTCTCAATATCTCCCTTGATAAATACAAGCGAACCAGCTTCAGCTGTTATTTTATCTCCCTTATTCATTGAGACATGGATGATGCCCAAGGGATTTTTCAAGATTTCATATTGCAACAAGTGACTTTTCAAACTGCTTGGAATTAAGAGTTTTTCAAGATCCATTCCTTTTAAAAATTGAGAAACACCACATGGATGCATGATTCGTGCCTATTTCTGCTTATTTATGAGAATAATGAAAAAAACTCCATGGCCCCCTTTTTTGTTAATTCCTTGTTTTTAGTCTGACAATAATTTGTGGTAAAAGTACATTTTGGGCACCCACCCCATGCCTCTCCTTGCTCAACCAACTTTCTTTGTTTAGAATCAGATGGACAATCACAGCAAGAAAGTAAGGAATTGCATGTGACAAGAATTTTTTCAAAACCATCGTAGATTATCTTGCTGCATCCATTGAACCCATCTGACGAGTTGTCATACATGTATATTATACCATTTTCATAATACGAGTCAATATCATTTGATTCGGATTTTGTGATGATTTTTGCCGCGTTAATCAGCACGTGGGCTATTGTATGAATTCTAGAATCAGATGATAGTTGATCAGAACCATTTGTTTTCAAAATAAACTCGGAAGGAAGAATAATGCTTACTGCCGAATGTTTTGACTTCCAATTAAAGTCCCTCCACGACGAAATGTTGGCGCCATTGTATGTTTCAAAGTTTTCAGTTGACTCGTTATAGTTTCCTTTAAGATAACCAGTTATTGTTCTGCTTAATTCGATTATTCCATAACGGAGTAAAATTTTTCTAGATTTTACAACAATTTCTCGCCTGAGGGCATTTTTCTCTGACGTCTGAATTATAGATGTTCTGACTATCGGTATGGTTCTTTTTTGTCTCTCATGTGATTTTTTTAGATATGCCCTTGCACCATTTTGAGATTTCATTAGAGATGTAACCTCATAATTTTCTTTATTAAAGTGGTACAATGCATTTTGATGTAACTGATAATACCCTACCGGGACTGCACGAGTGCCAATCTTTTTTGAATTGTGATATATTAGAATTTCACCAGACGTCCCACGTAGATTAATACTGTTTGCAAAATCAAAAAATTGTGATTTATCATTTGTTGCAAATGCTTCCTTTTCAATCTCTATTGATTCTGTATGTTTGTCTGATATGATAGGATTTTTTTTGTTAATCGGTATGACGTGGTCTTGCATCAGGTAATCATCAATGTGTCGTGCAAAATAATGGCATGCAGCATCATCAGGATCAAAAACACATATAGCATAAGATTTCTGTCCCATCCTTCCGGCACGACCAATTCTTTGCACAAAAGAATCATATTCATTTTTGAACGCAGAAATCACAACATCAACATGTCCTATATCAATCCCTAATTCCAATGTAGGAGTACATGACAAAGCATCCAATTCGCCAGCTTTCATCTGAGATTCGTATAGTTTTCTATTATTTTGATCCAATCCGCCACGATGTATCTGAATTCTGATTCCATCATTTGATTCTTCTACATTTGATGCAAGGAATTCTGCATCATTATGAGAATTACTAAAGATCAGTTGTGTCGATTTATTTTTAAAACATATTGATGCAATGATCTCCATTGTAGTCCTTTGTCCATGCTTTCTTGGCATTACAAAAAACATATGCATATCATGTTTCCGACGAATCTTACTTTTGACGTATGAAAATGATTCTTCAGGCAAATCAAACATGTTTGAAAAAAATTCTTTAGAATTGTCAAGCGTTGCAGATGAACCTACATACTGAATCTTTCCCATGTATCTTTTCATTCGACTTAATACATGGTAAACATTCGACCCGTGAAAACTTGTATATGAATGAGCCTCATCCATCACAATTATTTTTGCATTTTTGAACAACTCATTCCATTTTTTGTCCTGTAAAATTAAATGGTAATTAATAAAATCAAAATTTGTTGCAATAATTAATGCCTTTTTACCCGAGTCTGCAATAATCATGTCTTTGTATTCAGAACTTTGTCCACCATGAATTGAATAAACTGAAACCACATTTCTCAATCCACATCTGTCAATTAAATCAGATATCTTGGATACCTGATCATCAATTAATGCATTAAGCGGATAAACAAACAATGCAAATACTCCAGGAGATACATCTTGAGAAATTTTTTGTAATATTGGAATGCTGAATGCTTCTGTTTTTCCAGATCCAGTAGGTGCAGAAATGATGCAATTGTCTCCTTTTATGATAGAACGAATTGACTGTTCTTGGAATGGTAAAAATCCTGAAAACCCATATTTTTTAATTCCATTCATAATATTGTCTGACAAGACATCTTTGAGGTTATCTATCGGTATTTTTGGTGGTTCCGGAGATTTAACATTCTCATAATATACAATTCCCAAAGTTTCATCCTTATGGCCTTTAACTAGTTCGTGTATTATCATGTCATCCTCAATCAAGATTTTGGAATCTTGCTGATATCAAAGAGAATTTCCGCAGGTAAAGGAATTTTAGGCTCTGAAATTGTTTCTTTTGGCTTTAAATTTCCTTTAATCTCATCTAGAAGGTATTCTATTGGTTCTATGTCACATCTATGTGGTTCATCAGTTCTTGCGTCAATTGGGATGAATTTTCCACTCTCCGACTTGAAGGCATCATCCCAATAAATTTGAGATCCACACCCTTTAGAGCAAGACTTGGTTCTGCCGGTATAGTTCATGCCATAGGTAGGTCTTTTTGGCATTACTTTTTCAGGATTACATTTTGGGCAAGCCCATGGACCTCCAACATCATCTATATTTTGTGATAGTTTGGTATTACAATCAAAACAAAACTTCATGATTGTCTTTTTGATTTA
>JAOUNZ010000154.1 GCA_029880665.1 Candidatus Nitrosopumilus sp. | reverse complement strand
ATATCACAAATCAACTCTGCAATTGCTTTTTTACAAGTAATACATGTTGATTTGTGATATATCTTCAACTTATATTTAATATCTGATCTGAGTTAAAAACTGTTTAGACAAACAAAAAAAAATACTGTGATAAGTTCTTTCAATGTTTTCTGATTTTTTCCAAATTACCTTTGTAATCTCACGATATTTTCTACGGATGACAAATGCTGCTTTATGACAATTATTTTTTATCTACAGTGTGTCCGAAATCTGATACTTATTTTCATATGTTGTTTTAATTGCATTCTGAATGTGTTTTTTGCAGAGTTTGTGAATTATTCATTGATTTTTTGAATTTTAATTACCTTTTGAATTCTCTTTATTTGCTCCTCACTGAATTTCTCAAGTAATTTCTTTGATATTGAAATTCTGTCTAGATATGTTTTTCTTGTTTCATACGTTTCAACAAATGAAAATAGTATCAAAAATGAAACTAATCCTATCACCACGATGTTGATATTGTGTACATGGTTTGCCATGATTTGAAAAGATAATACAAAGTATGAATAAAAGTTTGCTATTTTTCAGCTTTTTGAGTAATATGATGTTTTCAAATGCTAAAATTCCATTACTTCTGATTCCTATTACTTTAAACTACTAATGACTCTATTATGAATCATGGATTTAGAAAAATTCAGAAATGATGTAAATGAGATGACTGAAAAACTCTCACAAAATCTAAAAGAAAATGATATTCCAAAACTAAATCATGTAAGACAGCAACTGATTGACATGTATAAAAAAAACCTTGTTAAAATTAACCATTCCATTTTAGAGCTAATTTGTGCAAATAATCTTATTTCTAGAGGTTATTCTGTAGAAGTCGAAAAAGATATCACAGATATCCTGGTTTGTGATATCTATGCAAAAAAAGGTGGAGGTAATACCATCATTGAGATTGAAACGGGTTTTACACCTCCAGAACATGCTATGGATACTATAGATTATTTTACTGCTAGGATAATGAGTAAAATTGCCCGATACAGTCAACACTGTTCAAAATTTTCTTTGGCAACACCCGTTATTGGAATATTACCTCTCCCCAAACTTTTTTTATTGCCTCCAGCAGCTCGTGATAAAGATGAAGTCCAAAAAATCAAAGAACTATGTGATCGTTATTACAAAAATCCAGTCATAAAATATGACGATATTCTAAATGCTCATCTGCATTCTGTCTATTTGATAAATATCGATAAAGGATTTGCAAAGGAACTTGATCCGCAAGGATATGTTGAATTAACTAATGATCTTCTTAGAAGAAGTGAAGTAGAGTACTAGATTCCTTATTGACATGGAAAAAATTCAAATTCATCTATAGTTTATAGATTGTAAGATGATTTGCGCATCATGTGAGACTAGAAAACACTTTGAGTGTATTGACTGTATGAATAATCATAAAACTCATCTTTGCAGTTGCGATTGTCATGATGAAAACACTGAACCCCATGAAGTCGGGAAATCTCACTGATTTTGGCTTTTAAATTTTTGTTCAGTTTCTTGAGCCATTATTTCTAATTGATTGGTGTTTCCTAATTTTCTATATGTCAATCTCTCAATTGTTTTGATGATGCTTATTGCCGATCTATATTGTGGAATTTCAGGCTCATTTAATTCGCCATACATCCCTATTCCTTGGATGTTATTTTTCTTTGCAAATCCTAAAATTAATCCGTTAAACCCCGTGATTATTGATTTTTGAGGTGTGATGTCTATGTTCAATCCCTCCATTTGTTTTGTTAATTTTTGAGATGTTGTAGTGATGTAAGTTTTTGGATTTTTCTCAAAGATTCTATTTGTGTGGTAACCTCCTAAAGTATAGATGAATTTGGCAGAATATTTCTTTGATATGTCTATCACATCTTGACACAAAGTATTTAATTCCATATTGCTCCGTGGTTGACCATTGCCACTGCCAAATACTATCAAACCATCTGTGTATCTATATTCCCAACTTTCATCTGGAATCTCAATATGCCCACCTTTGTCTACTACATATGTTGGAAATGATGTTTTTGCAATTCTAAATTTTCTTGTTTTTAATGATTCATTGATAAAATTTATTACTATGCTTCCAACATTTCCCATATCTTGCATTGCTGCAATGATAATTGGTTTTTTTATGTCTGGTTCTGTATCTTGAATAAAATCCATATTTTTTCTGAATTTTAATGAATTTTAAACATATGTTCCGACTAAATCTAAAATACTCTTTAAATCGTTTTGATAACTTATAATCCGATGTATGGGATGTTTATTTTATATCTGATAAATTATTGCCAAATGTTTGATTCTTAACATTATTTCCATCTTTGATTGCAGCATTATTTGACTGTGTATCCTGAAATGACCGTATTGCTGAAAATCAAAAACAAACCGTTGTTTTTATTTGATCTTTCTATTTAGGTTTAAAATAGGACTTTTCAATCTATTTTTGTTAATTTACGTGTAAACTGGAATTTAAAATTTGATCGTATTATGAAATCTATATTATATTTTAACTCTTGTATTTACTTTCACTGTTTTCTTATGATCGATAAAAATATCAAGATTCATAAGGCAAAAAAACTTTCCATCGACAAATTATGGAAACATCAATGGAAAACATCGGGACATTGGAGTATGTTCTTGACAAATATTCCAAAATCTGGAGTTGGAAAGTTACAGGTGATCGTGCAGTTGGTATGATCTCAAGACTTGTTCCTGAAGCTTGGTATGGTGAAAATGTAAATGAAGTGATTATACCGGACAGTACAGAAAGTGTAAAACAGCTTAAACTTATCATGGATCGATATCCACTAGAAATTTTATCAAAATCAGTATGGCAACGAAAAATTGTAAAGACATATGCTCCAAAACCTACACTGCCACCAATTAAGCACAAACTAAAACGTGCAAGAACAGGTGAACAATTTAGAGGAAAACTATTGAATTTTCAAAAAGAAGGTTTGGACTTTTTACTAAAATCTTCCGGCAATGCATTATTAGCTGATGAAATGGGTCTTGGAAAAACCGTACAGACATTGTCATATGTTTCTACAGAAAAACAAACATTCCCGGTACTTGTAGTTGCACCGCTTGTTACCTTGAATAACTGGGAACGTGAGATTGAAAAATTTTTAAAGAAAAAAAGCAGAAATGGAAGAATAATAGAAACCAAATCTCCCAGTGTTACAACTATTAGAACAGGAAAATCACAAAATCTTCCAAAAACTGATATTTACATCATAAATTATGAATTACTTTTCAAACGATACAACGACTTAGCAAAACTTGGAATAAAAACCATAGTTTGTGATGAGGTTCATAACCTTAGATCAAAAACCACTCAGAAATACAAATCTGTTAAAAAATTAGCTGCTCTAAATTCCATTTCATATAGGATTGGCCTTTCTGGCACCCCAATTTACAATCGTGGTTCTGAAATTTGGCCAATC
>JAOUNZ010000002.1 GCA_029880665.1 Candidatus Nitrosopumilus sp. | reverse complement strand
TTAGCTTTTGCTGTTTTAGCTTTTGCTGTTTTAGCTTTTGCTGTTTTAGCTTTTGGTTTAACTACTATTTCAACGTCTGATTCAAAATCAGTAGCTGTTTTAGCTTCAATAGAATCAGCTTCAACTCTAGCACGTAATTTTGCTTTGTACTTTAGATTACGTGGTTTAGTTCTTAATCTATAGCCACAACATGGACACCATAGTCCTTCCCATTTGATGAATATTTCACAAATTTGGCATCGACGTTGTCCTGAAGCGTACCTTCCAGTGCCAACAGGTTTTTGAGCCTTGTATCTTACACAAATTCCTTTACATGTCATCTTAGTATTATTATATATAATTCATATCTATATAAGGATGGATCGATAAAAAATTGATAAAAAATGTTGAAATATTTGAAATATTTCATAAAATATGTCGATCAGAATTATTATTTTCAAATAAAAGTGAAAAATCTTCAATAAATATGTATAGCTGGTTTTGCTCAATATTTTTTGAGAAAATTACATATATGAATATAGTTATTTAACAAAAAAACCTAATTTTATTCTAAAAAATTGAAAAATACAGATGTTTTCATAAAAATACCAGTGAATGTAATTGAGAAAATAATGTTTTCTAAACAGATTCTATATAATACGATATGAAATTATCCGGTCATAGACAAGGGCAAAATCATATGTCTGTAACCATCTCGCTGTGAAATATGTTTTGCAGACAACATATCTCGTTTTCCTCTTTGATTGAAATTTTTAATTTTTAGACTAGTTTTTTGTTCATCTACAAATTCTAATTCAAAAGACGAACAAAATTTCAGATTAAGCATCATTACGATTTGTTTAGAAATTTTCATATTTCCATCTCCAATTTTTAAAATTTTTCTTTTTGCTCTAAGGCCACCTAGAATCTGAATAATATGAAAAGTTAAGTTTTCTACTGAAGAATAAAATGATCTTTCAATTTCTTGCCCATAATAAAATATTGATAAACCAATTCTTTCACCCGGATCTATACCTAAAATAAGATTTTCATCTTTAAAATTTTGATTAAGTTTCTGCATCATCACTCCTCTAATTACAGTATGATGATGTTCAAAAATATCCTCATGTAACAAAACTTTGTCACATTTTCTTGGGGATTCTTTTCTAGTAGTAAAAACAATATGGCCGGAGTATCCCAAAATTTCTTCAGGAAGAATAGAATCAAAAGGCAAGTTAAGATTCTTTAAACAAATTGAAAATTTATAATAAGATCTGCCATTAGTAGTTGCAATTCCAATACGAATATTCTGTAGGGGATCTATATCTAATAAAATTAAATGTGCAATTTAGGTTTATACCTTCAAAACTGTTGACACCACATGCTTAACTGCCTCATCAAAATTAGCATCAATTTTGGATTTTAATTCAGATAATTTTGTATCTCCTTCTTGAGCAATTTTTGTAGATTCGGCTATTGCTTTTTCTTTTGACATATTGATAATCATTTCAGCCTCTTTGGTAGCTATTTCTCGAGTTTTTTCTAGTAAATTATCTATCTCGGATTGTGCTTTTACAGATAGTTGTTTTTTCATATCTCCTACTTTACTATTTAGGGAATCGAGATTATCCTCTAATGCACTCAACGATTTGATGATTCCAGTAACTTTAGATTCGGCCATACTACTCATTGTACTCAGATTTGATAATTCCATTACTTAAATCATTCATTTTTAGGCATAAATTACCAAAAGAATGATTATCCAGTGGTTAAAAGTAAGATCGCCCTTGCAAGATCTCCTTTAGATTCTTCTAAAGCACTTTTTGCCTTTTCTTCATCCACCCCAGCTTGTTGACTGACTAATTGTATGTCCTCTTCTGAGAAAATTGGAATTTCTAATTCCCTTTCTTCATAACTATCGGCAGTAACGGTAAAAATAGAATTATCTTTTGCTTTCATTTCAGTAACAGATGGTTTTATGATAACAATCTCTTTTTTGTCAGTTTTAATAATAACTTCTTGAACATTTGAAACCTCATTCATATCAAGACCCATTTTGTCCATCATTCTTCGCATTTCACGATTACCACCTCGCATCATGATCTTATTCCTCCCTCAGGACTTTTTAAACTATCTCTGACTCTAACGGCCACACCCCTATTAAAATCAGAAATCATTTCTGAAGATAAAACAGCCTTACCAACTGCGATGACTTTATTATTAAACAATATTGGTGTATCAGCAGAAATACGTACATTTTTTCCGCACCATATTACATGTTTACAAAATACAGATTTTCCTTCACTTACAAAAGGAGCAGCATCTTTGTTTATTTCAATACAATTTTCTTTGAATATTTTACTTTTTAGTAAAATTTGGGCAAAATAAGGACTTATTGCTAAACCTCCATCAATCCTTAAAGTACAAAGTAATTTTCCTTCATCTGAAACAGTTCTAATTCTCCCAGTCTTTCGTGAAAAAATTATTTCAATATTTTTTGGCAGATACTTTGACACAGCATTTCCAAATAATGCATCAAGGGAATACTGAAGTTTCAAAATATGATTCATGCGAATAGTACAATCTTATCTAAATATTAGTTCAATGTTAAACTATATCATAACTATCAAACTATATAGAATGGTTTTTTCCCTTTAGATCATGGGGGAAAGAGAAGAAACTAGAAAAATTCAATTTACTGGAAAATCATCATATATAGTTTCGTTACCAAAACAGTGGATTGTAGAATTAGGGTTAAAACAAGGAGATCAAATTAGAATGATCAGAAAAGGATCATCAACATTAGAAATTTATCCGCCTAAATATGAATCTCGTATTAAAAAAAAGGATGATGCAGTAATAGAAATTGAAGGTGAAGAAGAAGCATCTTCAATTGTAAGAAAGTTAATTTCATTGTACTTTTTAGGTTATAAAACAATTAATGTAAAACCAAAAAATGGAAGATTAAGTGCTCATCAAAGAAACACGGTAAAAGAATCTGTTAAACGAATGTTGATGGGTTCTGAAATTATTTCTGATTCAAGTGGTGGCATTACAGTTCAAGTTCTTGTCAATTTACTAGAACTATCAGTAGATGGTGCATTCAAACGAATGATTCATTTGGCTAAATCGATGTCAAGTGACGCAATTTTAGCAGTAAAAGAAAATAATTTTGAATTGGCTCAAGAAGTTATTAATACAGACGATGAGGTGGACAGATTTGGATTTTACATAATTCGTCAATTAAAGATAGCAATTCAAAATGAACACATATTGAAAGAGATGGGATTTAGAAATGCTAGAGACTGTTTAGGATATCGTCTTATTGTAAAAAACATAGAAAGAACAGGTGATCATGCATCATTTATTGCAAAGGATCTTTTGGAATTTAAAAAACCTGTCAAAAAAGAAATTGTAGCAAAATTACAAGATATGAATGAATTTTGTTTATCAGTTTTAGATGATTCATGTTTAGCATTATTTAAAGAAGATTATTCTCAGGCAGAAGATACGATCAAAAAGATAGATGAAATTGTAAAATTTGAAAAAAAAGTTAGAGATACTTCAAAGTTATTAAAAGATGATGAAGAAATTTACAGAATAAGAAGAATGACTGAGAATATTAGAAGGATTTCAGAATATGCTAGTGATATAGCTGAAATTGTCTTGAATATGAATATAGAAAAAACATTGAAGAAAACAGAATAATTTGGTAAATTAGACACGATTAAAATGAGACTGTTGATACAAGGTGATTATCAAGAATGTTTAACTTGGAAAAAATGATGAATTAGAATGAAGTCTGCAATTTTGATAACATATGACCAAGAGGATTCTATAAACGAGGCTAAAGGGTTGTGCCATACTGCAGGATATGATGTTGTTCATACAATTACTCAAGATTATCTAAAAAAACCAAAATATGGAATTAGTGGTGGTGTATTAGAAAGATTAGCGGAGATATCAAACAAACTTAGGCCGGATGTAATTGTATTTGATGAGATTTTAAAACCACATCAAAACTACAGTCTTGCGTCAGTTTTGCATAGGGAAGTTTTAGATAGAGAGGGATTAATTCTTGAGATTTTTGAAAGTAGAGCATCAAGTGCAGAATCAAAATTACAAGTGAAATTAGCTCAATTAAGATATGAAATGGTCAGAGCTAAAGAAAAAGTTCGCCTTTCAAATATGGGAGAACAGCCAGGGTTTATGGGGATAGGAAAATTTGAGGTAGATGTTTATTATAATGATATCAAACATAGAATGCAAACAATAAGATCTAAACTAGAAAAAGCTGGAAAACAGAGAGAGCTTCACAGGCAAGGAAGAAAAAGAATGGGGTTTAAAATAATTTCTCTGGCTGGATATACATCAGCAGGAAAAACTACATTATTCAATAAAACAACAGGAGAGGTAAAAACTCAGAGTAATGAATTATTTACAACCTTAACTACAACTACGCGAAGAATTTCAATCAATCAAGAGCAATTCTTAATCTCAGATACAGTAGGATTTATCAGTAAATTACCTGCATATATGATAGATGCATTCAGATCAACTTTAGAGGAGTTAAGATATACAGACATTATTGTTTTAGTTATCGACATTAGTGATCCAGTTTTTGAATTAAAAAAGAAATTCACAAGCTGCATGAGAACTTTAAGTGAGTTAGAAGTAGAAAAAGACAAGATAGTGTTTGCATTAAACAAATCAGACCTACTAAAGAAAGAGGAAGTAAAACGAAAAATTGATTTGCTTAACTTAGGTGAAAATCAAAAAGTGATTTCAGTTTCTGCAAAAACAGGTGAAAATATAAAAGAGTTAAAAAGATTAATCAGAGATATTATTGATAGTCAAAATTATCATAAACTAGATAAAAATTCTTTGAAAGAGGTTGAAGAAACATTTGGTAATTGAAATCGTTAGAATTGGACAACGTCTTGTAAGGGATGACAGAGTAACAACACATGTAGCGCTAGTATCAAGAGCATTTGGAGCTGAGAGAATTTTCATGACTGAAATTAACCCAGAAATCAAGGGTACTTTAGAAAAGATCAATAAAACTTGGGGGGGAGATTTTGTGGTGGAGTTTATTGATAAATGGAAAACCGTTGTGAAAAGGAAAAAAAAAGAAGATTTCAAAATAATACATCTTTCAATGTATGGTGAAAATATCAATGAGGTACAAGAGAAACTCCGAAAAGAAGAAAATTTGTTGGTTGTGGTTGGTGCAGAAAAAGTTCCAAGGGAAATTTATGAATTAGCAGATTATAATGTTGGAGTTGGAAATCAACCACATTCAGAAATAAGTGCATTAGCAATACTTTTAGATCGAATACAAAAAGGCGTTCAATTTGAAAAAGAGTTTCCAAATGCCAAAAGAAAGATCATACCCACAAAAAAAGGTAAAAATGTACAGGTAAAAGAAACAAGGGATTAATAGTAGAAAAACACAACTTAATAGAGTTGGTAGACAAATACGAAGATCCTTTTGTTAGAATCGCTTCAATGATTGGAGGGGATGAGTACCTCAAAATTGCAAGATCTCTCCTAAAAGCGGAAGACGCAACTGATGAAGAAATTGCTAGCTCAACAGGCCTCAGAATCAACATGGTAAGAAAAGTGCTGTATGATCTATTTGGAAAATCACTCATTACTGGAATTAGAGTAAAAGATGAAAGAAAAGGGTGGTTTGTTTATAGATGGCGAACAAGAAGAGAGGAGGTTGAACATTTTATTGAAAACCAAAAAAAGAAAATTACTGAAAGATTACAACAGAGATTAGATTATGAAAATGCTTCGGATTTTTATCATTGTGGCAATGAAGATTGTCCAAGAGTGACGTTTGAAAACGCGCTAGATGGTATGTTCAAGTGTCCATCATGTCAAAATGTTTTAAATCTAAAAAAGAACGATAAATCAAGAAAAGCATATTCAAAGAAAATAGATGAAATCAAAAAAGACATGCAACAAATATTTTAATCAAATTGATAGTCATATTAATTTGAAGGTCAGAAAATAGTTTCTAATGTAAAGTTGAATGAAAGTTTTGCATTATTAGTTAGACTCAATTATCTTCTAATTTTATTAAGGAATTTGAAAAATAAGTAACTAAATTAAATAGGAGAAATTAATTGTAAATGTACTTGAATCAAATAACCACAGTGAATCCATCTACTGGTGAAAACATCAAAACATATTCAGCAATGGATAAGAGTCAAGTGTTTGATTTAGTTAGAAAAGCAAAAAGAGCATTTCCAGAATGGAAAAAAGATTATGAAAAACGAAGAAGTTACATTTACAATTTAGTTGAATATTTGAAGAAAAATAAAACCGAACTTGCAAAAATTGCAACAACTGAAATGGGTAAAGCACTCAAAGAATCAATAGGTGAAGTTGAGAAATGTGCTTGGGCCTTGGAATTTTATGCTGATCATGGTGATAGTTTTCTTGCTGATGAAGTATTAAACACGGATGCAAGAAAGAGTTTCTTGACTTTTGAACCATTAGGGGTAATTGGTTCTATTATGCCTTGGAATTTTCCTTATTGGCAAGCATTAAGATTTGCAGCTCCATGTTTGATGGCAGGAAATGTAATTGTAATGAAACCAGCAAAAATTACGATGCAATCAGGAATTGAAATTGAGAAAGCATTTACGGAATCAGAAATACCAGATGGGATTTTTCAGACAGTAATAGGAAGTGTAGAATCTGCAAACCATCTTATTGATTC
This sequence comes from Candidatus Nitrosopumilus sp., assembly GCA_029880665.1. Taxonomy (GTDB): domain Archaea; phylum Thermoproteota; class Nitrososphaeria; order Nitrososphaerales; family Nitrosopumilaceae; genus Nitrosopumilus. The sequence continues at coordinate 22,912 of JAOUNZ010000002.1, read as the reverse complement.
CGATGTTAATGCTGTAACTTTTACCGGAAGTACAATTGCTGGTGCTAAAGTAGGAGAAAGAGCCGCAAGTAACTTGAAGAAATGTGTTTTAGAATTAGGTGGAAGCGATCCATTCATAGTATTAGATGACGCAATTATTGAAAAAGCAGCCGAGGGAGCAGTCAAAGGAAGATTTATCAATTGTGGACAAAGTTGTGTGGCATCAAAAAGATTTTTTGTTGGCAAAAATATTGCAGATGAATTTATTGAATTATTTATCAAAAAAGCATCACAACTCAAAGTAGGAGATCCTATGTCTATAGAAACAGACATCGGACCAATTTCAAACAGAGATGGTTTAGATACAATTTCGGGAATTGTGGAAGATGCAAAGAAGAAAGGGGCTGAAATTCTTTTAGGTGGTTCTAAAATAGATGGCAAAGGATTTTTCTATAAGCCAACAATTCTTACAAACGTTAAGCCAGATATGCGAATTGCAAAAGAGGAAACATTTGGTCCGGTAGCTCCAATTACAATAGTTGAAAATGAAAGTGAGGCAGTCAAATTGGCTAATGAGAGTGAGTTTGGTTTAGGTGCAAGTATTTGGACTAAAGATCTTGCAAAAGCAGATAAAATGTCTAGGCGAATTGAGTCAGGAATTGTAAGTGTCAATAATGTAGTAATTTCAGATCCTAGAATTCCATTTGGCGGAATAAAGCATAGCGGATTTGGAAGAGAATTATCAAGATACGGAATGTTAGAATTTGTAAACTTGAAATCAGTTAGATTTTATGATAATCTTACACATCATCATTATGTAGAATAATCTCATAAATAGAAATCAGGTTCTTTAAATATTGTGCTGGTTTGTATTGTCATGAATATATTTGATAACGTTTAGTTTGTCAAGAAAAGATCAACAAGGTTTTAAGAATGCCTTGAGATATTTCAAAAATTTATGATTCTTCTAGAATTGAGTCATCGTCAATTTCATTATCTAAATCATCGTCACCGCATTCTTTTAACTCAATATGAGTTGGATTATAATCGTCTCCAAAAAAACCTCAATACAAATGTCAATATCTAATGTTGAGGCTGATGCTTCAGTTAATTCTTTTGGAAAATTATTCAGCCTAGGATCAGAAGTGTCTATATTGAGTAACTTTATCTTCATGATAGAAATCCACTTCAATATCACCATAGCAAATTTTTGAACTCTTAATACTTGACCAAACAGACTAAGACAAATCTAGCTCTCTTGTTGATAAACATCTTTTGTGAGATTTTCAGCTAATTGCTCGTAGTGTTCTCGAGTCTTTCCCAAAATATCAAGTTTAGATTTTTCAATTTCATTTAATTCTGTATTTACTTTTTCTGAAACGTATTGTAATCTTGCTTCAGCCATCATAAATAATCGATTATTTTCTTTCCAAAGGTGTTCTGTGATATGTTCAACATATTGTTGCATATTAAAAATTAATTTTGAGGAATCTCCAGATGTAAGATATTTTTTAGCTGATTCTTCCATCTCGGTTCCAATTTCTCTTGAACGTTGATGATCAATTAACATCATGGCAATAGGTCCCATGTTACTAGGCAAACCAGCTTGTTCTAATGCAGGAAAAAGAGATTTCTCTTCTTTGCTATGATGACAAACATCTGTAAAATTTTTTGTAAAATCAATCACTGGCATCAAAATCGATTCTGGAATTTGTTTGCCATCTTTCAATAATTGTACAGTAGATTCCATTGCTTTGATTACTTTTTCTATTAACTCATGATCGCGTCTTAGTGATACAGTTGACATGATAATTTCATCATAAATCCATTATCTATATCTTATTAGTTTTAAAAATAATTAAAAGATAGAAATGAGTTAACGATTATTCGTTAACACATGGGTTTAGCGATTTGAGAGGTTTTTTGATTTAACAAATGCCCAAATTTTTTTGGTCATTTCGCTTGGTGCAATTGGTTTGTTTCCAAAAACTTGTTCAACAGTTTCTTTATGACCTGCAAAACTAATTGCATAGCCACCAAATGCAGGTTTTTTACCTTTTGATTTAGTAGCATTTTTTTTTGGTGTAACCTTCTTTTTTGGTGCAACCTTCTTTTTTGGTGCAACCTTCTTTTTTATTGTAGTTTTCTTTTTGACTGCCAATTTCTTGTAGTTTTACTTAAAAGAAAGTATAATAACTTACACTTTTTTGTAATTTAAAACAAGATGGTTTTTGAGTCTCTTTATAGATTCGAGTTGTAGTTTGGGAGATTTTGATATTTCCTCAAACCCCTTTCCTTGAACTAAGGATACTGCATTAGTTCCCCCTATTAAAAAGGGAGAAACTGTAACAATCAACTCATCAAAAAGATTATTTTTTATAAACTCCCAGTTTATAGAGCCGCCACCTTCAACCAAGATTGTTTCAATTTTTTTATCCAAAAGTTTTTTCAATAAGGATTTAATATCAACTGATTTTTTACCAGTAATGATTATTTCCACAGGAAATCGTCGAAGTTTTTCAAGATTGGATTTGGGGATTGTTTTCGATACAGCTATGATTGTTGGAATTTTGTTACTTGTGTAAAATTTTAGAGTTTTTAGGAATATTACCTTCAGAATCTAAGATTATTCTAATTGGATTTTTTCCTTTTATATGACGTACAGTTAACATAGGATTATCACGTAAAACAGTGTTCTTTCCTACAAGAATTGCATCAACTTTAGATCGTAATTTATGAAGTCTGATACTATCTTGTTTTGAGGATAGATGAGAAATACCAGTCCTAGTAGCAATCTTTCCATCAATAGATGTTGCCGCACTAAGGATCACATAAGGTTTAGATTTCACCATGAATAATTTCTCCTCCAATCATTACTGCTTTAATTGCAGATTCAGATGCCCTATGAACAACAGATGCGTGTGGATTATGCATAGGTTCTAAATCCAATGCATGTTTATCAAGAAAAATACAATCAGCAATTTTTCCACTTTGAATTATTCCAATATCTTTATTCAAAATCTTTCCACCATTTATAGTGGCCATTTTGAGAATTTCCTTTGGATCAATTCTTTTTGCATTAATTCCCATTGTCACTTTCCAAATAAAGTCCATCTCTCTAAACATATCAGGAGAATTTATCATAACATTATCTGTGCCTAAGGCAATTGTGCAGCCAGCCTTTTGCATTAATTCTATGTTGGGAATTCCCTCAGCTAACGACGAATTAGCTCTTGGACATATTACAATCCCTCTAGTTGATTTTGCAGTAGCAATAAGATCGTTTTTTGTGGCATAAGTCATGTGTACTAGAAAGTCAGGTTTCAGAAGTAAGGCTCTGGTTGTTTCAGTTTTTCCAGTAAGTCTCTTGGATTTAGCAGTACTTTGTTTAGTTTCGGATGAATGAATAGCTCGAATTTTTGTTATTTTTGAATAATGATCTAATACAGAAGTACTATTTTCATTTGCACCACTAATACCTAGACCGTCACATTTTTTGAGGAGTGCAGAAAGTTCTTGAGCTTTTGATTGAGGGAATGGGATGTTTTTTTTAATTTCAGAAGATCCTTGGTAAAATTCCATTCTACCTAAAATAATTGAACGTAAAGGTATATCAGATAATACTTTTCGAAGTAAGAGAACACCATCTAACCCACCCTCTCTAAAATCAACAAAAGTCGTTATACCCTTTTTAATCATCGAATAGCATGTATTTTTCATAAAATTGGATAAATTTTCTTCAGAGGTATTTTGCAGAATTTTTGATTTAGCGCCAAATACAGGATGTATTTTTTTATCAACACTGCTGTTGAGTGTAACATCTTTTCCAATTGAATCTCCAATGTGAGTATGAGCGTTGATAAATCCAGGAATTAGCAAAAGACCCTCGCAATCAATAGATTCTTCTTTGTTATCAGATACAATTTTTGGCTGAATTCTTTTGAATTTTTTGTTTTGAATTAAGACATTGGTATTTGAGATAAAATCTAATTCTGAACCTGATAATATGCTAATATTTTTTATTAACATGATAATTCATAAACTTCGGGTTTTTCTTTCCCGGAATCTCGAATTTCTCGTATAGTGTCAAGAGATTTTGTAGCTAATCTTACAGCTTCTCTACCAGAATTGCCATTACCTATTCCGCAATTCAAAGAGATGTTGTCATTAATTTTAATCATGTCAATAAAATTCTGCACGGAATTTTTTGCAGCATCGTTTGAGACAACCATAAAGTTATCACCACCCATAAAAAATGTCAGTGAGTTTCGTTCTAGGAAAAATTTTGTCATTTTGTAATATAATTCAAAGATTATTGATGATGTTTCATATGGAGAGATAGTTTGTCGTTTTGAAGTAAGATCATCAACATCTAAATGCATAATGGAGACTTTTGAATCAGATGTACCATTAATAAAACCAAAAATATTGTGTTCTACGTTTAATACAATTTTATTTTTTTTTCCTTCATATGCCTTCAAATTTGCTTCAAATGGGGATTCTCCATAACCAATTGAAATGGTTAGACGTATATCAAATAATTTTTCGAGTGTCTTTTGGATGTTAATATGATCTTCTAATTTCAAACCATTTGAAACCACAAAAAATTCATCTGCACGATTAAGAAAAACTATGCAATTTTTTTCAGAAAATAATTTTTGAACTTCTTTGTAGAGTGATGCTTGAAGTATTTGTAATTCATGTTCTCTATCACTACCCAAGGTTAACGTCCAAGGACCATATTCAGTAATTTTTAAGATGCTAAGTTGAATCATTTTTGAATCCTTTTTAGTTCATCAGATATCCTGATAACAGCCTCTACAGCTCGTTCAGCAACAGGTCTTATTCTAGCAAAAGCATGTTTTTCTTGCATGCCAGGGCCAGAAATTCCCAAAGAAACAGGTTTTTGGTGTTTCAACGATAAATCGATAATGGATTTAGCTGCAGAATGAGATATTACTTCATCATGTTTTGTTTGCCCTTTGATTATAGCGCCAAGAGTAACTACAGCGTCAATTTCTTTTTTTTTCAATAATGCATCTATAATTAGAGGCATATCATAAGCACCAGGAACCATACATATGTAAGAAATTTTTAATTTCATTAAAGCTGCTTTCTCTTTAGCTACATCAAGCATTCTAGACGTAATTCCTTCATTAAATTCAGAAACTACTATTGCAATATTCAACATTAATTCACCTTAGCATATTCTAAAAGTTCTTTTCCATCAATTAATGGAATACCGTTTTGTTTTGCATATTTTTCTGCTTTGTCAACTGATAGAGCAACATATGTTTCAGCATCCATCATTTCACAAATTGCTGTTACAGGAGTCAAACCTGCAATTTGCGCTAAATAAACGGACATTTCGGTGTGTCCTTGACGTGCTGATAACAATCCTTTGGATGCAATTAATAACGGAACATGACCAGGAGTCTTAAACGAGGAAGTAAATTTTTTCTGCTTATTTTCAACGCTGAAGATTTTTGCCATTTCACTAATTGTTAGCGCTCTGTCTTTGTCAGTAATTCCAGTATAAGTCTGATAATGATTTACAGATAATGAAAAAGTCGGATGATCACCATAAGGAGCCAACCCCATAATCATGCCTTTATTTGAAAGAGTGGAATCAGCTAGAATTTCATGCATGTATTTCAAATCAAGAGACGTTGCAAAGGCATTATCAATTGCAATACAAAGTAAACCACCGGCATGTTGACGCATCCTAGCAACATGTTCAGGAGTAACAAATTCTGCTGCTACAACCATATCAATTTCATTTTCACGTCCAGCTGAATCAAACAATAAGATAAACTCTCCACGTTTTAGAGATTGTAATGCATCTTCAAGTGACATATGGAAAAACCATGATGAACTAATTATAAAGTTTACTAAAAAATTGGTAATTACCATCATAATGGTAGATACAATCTTTATTTTAGAATATATTTTCCAAGGATATCCGTTTCGATATTAAGTTTGTCACCTATTTTTTTAGTATGAAAATTTGTAACTTCAATTGTATGAGGAATTAGTGAAACCGATGCAAGATTCTTTTTAATATCAACAACAGTCAAACTGATTCCATCTAATGCAATCGAACCTTTTTTTACTACATATTTTGACAATATTTTAGGAATTTCAAACCAGACTTGAACTTCCTTAGGTTTTTTTATTATCTTTTTAATAATTGCAACGCCATCAACATGACCTAAAACAAAATGTCCTTCAAGTCGATCTCCAGTTTTTAAGCTTCGTTCGATATTTACAATACCACCAACATGAAGATTTCCAAGATCTGTTTTTTTGGTAGTTTCCTCAATCATTTCAAAAGTGCAGTTAGATTTAGAAATTTTTATTGCCGTAAGACATACTCCGTTAAGTGCTACACTTTGACCAATTTTTAATCCCTTTGAATGCTTTCCAAGATTTACAGTCATTTGAATTGCACTTCTATTTTTAGTGTTTTTGGAAATTTTTTCTACGTTTCCAACACCTTCAATAATCCCAGTAAACATCAGATTAATTGCAAATTCTTTTCTATAAAATGATTTAGATTACGATCATGCTAATTATTTAGAATTGATGTTTTTAAATTCTTCATTACAGAATTGATGAAAAACTGAACATTTATTTTTTTTAGCATCCATTTTTATTTTTTCCATATCTTTGTTAAGAACTCCTTGAGCAGCTAAAAATGCATCATCTTCTAAATTCAGTTTTTTAAATATGTGTGATTTAGCAATAGATATTTCTTTCAAACTTGGATCGATTATTTGGGCTCTATCATAGTAAATTAGTGCATCTTGATAATTTCCCAAATGACTAAGTGAAATAGCTTTATTCATTAAAGCAGTTATATCATTTGGATCAATTATAAGAACATAATCATAATATTCAATAGCATCCTCATGTCGATTTAATTCATTTAGAGACAATCCCATGCTGTTGAGTGCCCATAAATCCTTAAAATTATTCAAGAGTAATTTTTCACATAATTCTAAAACTTGTTCATATTGTTTCATATTTTCAAGTGCATAGATTTTATTTTTTAATGCATAAGTATCGGAATGTTTTATTTCTAAAACTTTATCACAATAAACAATAGCCTCTGAATATTTTTTTAGATAAATTAATGACAGTGAAAGATTCTGAAGTGCAACCATGTCGTTAGGGGTTTTATCTAGTAGATCTTTACAATAATTATGCATTTCATTATATTTTCCAGCATTGAACATTCTAGTAATGATATTTGAAGGATCTAGTAGGTTTACCATTTTGCTATAATCTAATGAGATCTCATTAACTATAATATATTCTAAAAGGCAGTAAATTTGATCATCTACAATCATTTCAGAGATTTATGAATGGTGTCGTTTAAGACTAGAATAACTATATGAAGATTGTTATGTTTGAATCAGTTTTGCTTGATGAAATCGAAGTTTTTCATCAAGTTCCTCATCAATCGTGATTTTTACATGTTTACTTAATTTAATCGATATTTGGTATAAGGATAAGAATATAAGAATTATGTTAAAATTTCTAAAAATTATTTAATCATGATTTAACAAAAATGTTTTGTGATAACGAAGTATCAATTAAAATGTTCTACAGATAATTTTGGGAAGATATTAGAAAATAAATGCATTACTTCATAAATGTTTGAAAAACCTATTGATATGAATGGATTGAAAATGTGATTGTTAATGAATTAATTATTGAATTTTGGATAGTGTTTAATGAAAACAAAAAAAATTAGACTAAATGTTTTTTCAGTAAATCATATCAGATATCAAAAAATATAATGAGCCAATGTTATAACAAATAGATCAATAAAATAGTGTAAAATCTATCATAGATATATGTTATATTCAATACAGAAATTTGTTACTTTACAAGTTCGAGAAGTGCTTTTGCTTGCTTGAAATGTACTTCATCTATCATTTTTCCATCAACTGTGGTTGCACCAGTTCCTTTCTTTGTAGATTCAAGATATGTTTTACATACTTTCTCAGCCCAGGCTATTTCACTTTTATTAGGATGAAATAGTCTGTGAACAACAGGAATTTGATCTGGATGTATGATACTTTTGCCGGAATATCCTAAACGTTTTCCAATTTGACAATCTTTCTCCAATCCCTTAATATCTTTAAGATCCTGCCAAATAGCGTCAATCACTGCAACACCAGCTGCATGTGCGTCAACTGGGATTTTTCTTCTTGAATATTTTGCTCCTTCGGAATCTTTTGAATATTCAACTCCTAAATCATTTAGTAGATCAAAAATACCAAAGACTACTGCAGAGACTCTTTTTCCAAAAGATGCAATGCTAAACGTGTTAACTACGCCTTCAGCAGATTCGATAGAAGGAATTATTTGGATTGTTTTTAGCTTTCTTGTCTTTTCTAATCCAGACAAAATTTTTTCAATGTGTTTTAATTCTCTTATGTTATTTACTTTGGGAATTACAATTCCATCAATACCTTTTTGAACTATTTCTTTAAGATCAGCTGGAATTTTCCCAGATGTTGGAGAATTTGTACGAACAAAAATTGACGATTCATATGATTTACGTGATTTTAATGCAGATTTGATTAGTTTTCTAGCATTAGCCTTTTCAATATCTGGAACAGAGTCTTCTAGATCAAAACAAACAATATCAGCTTGTAGTTTTTTTGCTTTTTCAAGAAATCTGGAGTTATTTCCAGGAACGAAAATAAGGCTACGGAAAAGCTGAGTCATTAAAATGACTAAGCGCCCTCTGGTTTTAGTAAGATTTTACCAAAGAGACCTTTTCCAGTTAACATCTTTGTATGAGCCTCTGCAGCTTGTTCAAAGGTATATATCGAATCAATAGCCGCTTTAATTTTACCTTGACCCATCCAGTAGAGTCCTTGTTCTAATTCAGCTTTAGTTCCTTGCGTCGATCCCAAAATATTAGTTCCTTTAAAGAATACATGTCTCAGATCAGTCTGTGCATTATAACCAGTTGTTGCACCACATGAAACAAGTGTTGCACCATATTTCAGTAAGGTTAGCTGTTTGTTCCAATGAGTTTCACCAATATGATCAAATGACACATCAATTCCTGGTGCTTCACCTTTCTTCTTTGCAAGTTCTTTTGAAATTGCCCTAACTTCTTTGTGCCAATCTTCTTTTCTATGATCTACTGCAAAATCTGCTCCAAGTTCAAGACATTTGTCTAGTTTGTCCGGACTTGCGGTTGCAATTACATCACAGTTGTATAATTTAGCAATTTGAATACCAAAGCTACCAACTCCAGAACCACCACCCATAATTAAGACAGTTTGACCTGGTACAATTTTAGCTCTACCAACTAGCATGTGCCAAGATGTTAGTAAAGTCATTGATGCAGCTGCTGCTTCATCATATGATACTCCTTCTGGAATTTTTGCAATGTTGACTTCGGGTAAATGAGTGATCTCTTGAAAAGCTCCCCATGTTGGACCAGTCTGGAATCCCCAAATGATTCTATTAACACAATCAAATTCTCTACCATCAGTACATGCATTACAGACTCTGCATGACATATTAGAATGAGAAACTACTCTGTCCCCAACTTTGATATTTTTAACATCTTCGCCGACAGCAATTACATCACCTGCAGCATCTGAACCTGATACATGTGGCAATGGGACAGGAACTGGTTGACCCCTCATTCCCCAAATATCATTATAATTTAGAGCAGCAGCTTTTACTTTAAAAACCACTTCATCGGATTTTGGTTTTGGATCATCTATATCCTGGACTTTAAGGATTTTAGCAAAATTATCATCTGGTGCATATTCATTGTATACAACGGCTTTCATGTATTAATCGACATTTTTCCCATACTTAAATTTTTTTCAGATCATATGCGATTTATCTTAAAATCACGTTTTGGTTGTTGAGTAGAGAGTAGTATTTGCTTTAATTGATTATCATTGATTTGTCCTCGTATTTTTCCTTGAGTTGCCATTCCAATCAAGTATTGCTCAACAAGGTCAGATAATTCAGGTTTTACCATTTTGATATTATTTAGTCTCAATCTTGCTTCAGGTGTAAGGATTTGTTTTAGAATTTGTTCCTTCTGCGCTGCAAGTTCATGATTAGAATTATGCTGAGAATGTTCGTTAGATTCTGGAAAACTCATTTCAGATCTATCTGTATATTTGCAATTGGGGGTTTTCAACAATTAATTCTTTTAAAATATCTGTTGCCAACCTATCTAGTTTTTGCATTCCCTGTTTAGATACGATACGACCTTTCTTCTCAACCTTTTCTAAATAACCAAGTTTTTCCAATCCCTGAATAGCATTACGTATGATTGCACCTCCAGCATCTTTATGATGAGCTGCTCCATATCCAGAGGGTCTACCACCACCATAATCATTTCTTAATGCATTAATTCCAATTGGGCCATTAAGGTAAATTTTTCTCATAATTGATGCACATCTAGTATGCCACCATTCTCTATCTTGTGGGGGTTTATCTGCGTGAGCCCCAGTTTTAACAAAGGGAATCCAAGAAGGTGCAGGAATATTTTCATTCTTTAGGACACTTGCTAATCTTTCTATCAATACATCTGCTGGTACATCATATACCTTTGCCATAAAGTGAAAAAATTGATAATCGTCTTATAAATCATTGAGATATCGTGTTAAGGTTGTTAAATATATTTCAGCATAAAATCCTTAGATCGGAATTACGTTTTTCTTAAAAAATTTGTATCAGTCTTTTTGATAAAGAGCATATATACCTCCAATGGCATATGACGCTGCAATAAAAAGTCGTGACAGTAAAATTGCAATATCTGGATTTTCTAGAAAAAATGAAGAGTCTATCTCAAAAGCAGGAAAAATTAAAGCAAGAGATGTAATTCCAACTAACAATTGCTCTTTATTGTTTAATCCGTTGAATTTATTCATAAAAACAAAAGTTGAGATATTTCCCAATCCTATTCCTAAAAGTAGCAAATATTGTGAGAATTCTGGAAAAAATGCAATTAATGCAAAAGGCAATGCCCAACAAAAACCATTTATTATTTTGATTTGTAATGACCATTTTGCACTATTTATCATTCTTTGACATATTGAGGAAAAAACCAGTTTGAATTTTCTAAATTGTAAACCAAAGATTAAACTAGAAATAATTATCCATATCATCACGTAGTAGTATAAAGGCACATCATTTCGAAATGCTATTTCACTTACAATTGAACCACTAAAAATTAGAATGGCAATATTTATGAAAAAAATTCCAAAAGCACGTCTAATTTGTAATATTGAATGTGTCATAATTGAAATTTAATGTATCGACATTTAAATTGAAATAAACCAGTGAAAGAATAACCTAGCAATAAAATTTTTACAATATTATTGACAATTACTTTGGTATCAATTGCACTTTTTTTAATTCAATGACTTTATTCATTTTAATCATTCCCACGCAAAAATGATGTTCATGCAATCATGAAAGTTCGAGATTAGAATATAACGCATTTTTGCTTGCAACGATAGATCATATTACTCTAGTACATTCTGTGTATAATGACAATAGTGTATCTAACTATAAGATCTAGACAATCAGTGTTTTTATAATATAACAAAACTGTTATACTAGTGTCATTGGATTAGTGGCTGCAGTTTTAGTATTGTATATTTATGTAATAATTTTTTCTCCATTATTTTGAGATAGTAAAACTGAAGAAATAGATCGATGGGTATTTTCAAAATCCGTAGAATTTATCATAGTAATAATTATTTATCTCACGTAATATGAGAGAGATAATTAAGAATATTAGTACATAATAAAAAAATTAATGAGGGATGATTTTCCGGTAAGTATACCCACATAGATTACAAGAAATTCTAATTGATTTGACAGACGCTCTACCCAAACGAATTCTTGAATTAATTCCAGGTGCAATAAAGGATTTACATTTTTTGCAAAAAACTATTCGAAGATCAAAAGGCATTCTAATTTTATATCTAGTACTTATTCTACGAGCAAGTAATGCTTGTTGCTGAGAAAGTTTTGGATTAGTTCTTGCATTAGAAATTGCATTATCAATGAGAATTTGCATTCTATCTAATGCAATTTTTCTGATTGCGGGTTTCACAATAATCTCTTAAACTACACCTAAAAATTGATTCTCATCATAATGAAATAATGCAGTCAGCGGGATTCGAACCCGCGTCACAGGGTTGGAAACCCCGAATACTAACCAGGCTATACTATGACTGCAATAGAATGCAAGTTTAATTTCCTACATAAAAATGGTTTTTTCGTATTCATATAGGATTCTTGCAACAACGACGTGACCTTCAAATGATTCATCTCCAACAGAATACAGATCAGTTATTTTGTTTTGAATTGAATCAGAAAAATGTCCTTTTTGAAATCCTCCCAATACGATACAGGCATTGTCTGAAATTTTTGCCGCAATTTTTTCATATGAATTTGAAACACCTTTTGTAGAAAATCCAATTACTTTTGATGGTTTGATTTCATCTAAAAGTTCTGAAAAAGTTTTATGATGTATCTCTAACAACAATTCATTATCTGCTTTGATTTTTTTTTCTTTGTATAATTTTTCAATAACACCTTCAAATCTATGATATGATTTTGGGATGTGGACATTTTTACCAAAGGAAATTACTTTATCATCTATTGTATGAACATAAAGTTTCATTTTATTTTTAAGATATAATGGAATGGTAGTAGCCTCAAGGATTGAAAAATGTACCAGGTCTGGTCTACCTCTTTTCAATTCATTTTCAATTCCTTTCATTGCTGCAAAATGCCATGAATTATCTAGTAAAATTTCTGACGGATGTTTCCCAAGTTTCCTTGCGTGTGAGATTACTGAGGGGTGATTCTCTAGATCATATGGAATGATCTCTAACGCAGATTCAGATAAAATTACAGAAATCATTTTAGTTTGTCATTTGAACTTGTTTCTTAAATTCATTCCAACTTGGTTTTGGAACACCATCATTGTTTATCAATCCAGCATTACAAACATATTGGTTTAGTCTTTCAATAACATGTTCGCTGTTTCCTAAACCAGATCCGCCGACAATTAATGTATCATTGCCAATTTCTTGTTCTTCAAATACACAGGTTCCTTCAGGTTTATCATACTGCCTATACCAAGTAAAAAATTCTATTTTAGATTCATTTTTAATGTAAAATTCAAAGGCTTTTTCTAAAAAATCTACTTGTACAGAATCGCTCCCTCCAACAAAATCAGATGTGCTCCAGCTGATTTCAAAGATTCCAACTTTTTTATCATCTGCTAAATCAAATATTTCTCCCAGATCTTCCACTGCTTGTTTTGGGGTTTTTACAATGTCATTTAGACTATTAACAGGAGAATAAGAAAAGGCAACAAAATCGCCAATTGTCAAATCAGTCACAATATTTTGCAAGTTTTTATTTAAAACTTGATCTAGTGCAAATGCATTTCCAATTTTAACATCAGGGTATTTTTCTTTGATTTTATCATAAACTTCATTGAATAGTTCTTTATACACAGGAATATTTTGTTCATTGTATCTAAATTGAGATTCTGTTTGACCAGCAAGAATTACTGTATCTACAACATCGTATCTTGATAATATTGCATCAAGTACGCTTACTATTCTATCTTCTCCTATAGCATTCAGAGATGGTTTTCCAATCCAGTTGGGAAATGGTCCAAGCGTTTCTCCATTAATAATAGAAAAATAGAGTGTGACTTTGAGATTATTTTTTTTGTTAAAGCTCATTAATGCGTCTGATTGTTTCCAATCATATTCTCCACGTATTGGTTCAACCAAATTCCAAAAGAGGTAGACATTACTTCTTCCAATTCCAGTTTTTGATGCTTGTGAATAAATTTGATCTAAATCCTGTAAGGTAGTAGCTTGATGTGGTGAATTAATTACAAGACCAATTCTTTCATTAGTTTTTTGGGTAGAGATTTCTGAACTTTGTAAAGCTGTTGCTATAACTGCAATTGCAATAATTACTGCTATGCCTATAGCTACGCTCAGAATTTTCTTGTCCATAAACAAGTGAAAATGAAACAGGGTAAAAAATTGTTATGTATTTGTCAGATTTTTCAATCGCATAAAGTTATGGATCTCTAACATTTAATTAGTATCAAAATAAAATTTTCATAATTATATCGTGATAGTATACGTCCGTGGTGGAAGCTATTACACCTGAAGGAATTCAGGTTTTTTGCCTTTTTTCATATACTATCATGCTTAACTAATTATCTATAGGCAACTACTGCTTGGTAGGCAGTCATTGCCTCCCTGCAAAAAGCAGGTCTCAGATAATTGGGTTAAGTGTAATGTGGCTATCCTGATGTACATCCACTATATCCGCATTCAATGCAGATACTACATCCCTCTACAAAGACTAGATTGTTTTTGCATGTTGGACATAGACGATCTTCAGAAATCTCTTCATGCTTTTGAGTCTTCGTGGTGATTTCTGCATCATGAACTTTTAATGCAAGTGATGCATTGACTTGGGATTTGATGTATGGATTTGTTATTTTTGAAAGAACAAATGTAGTCATGTATTCACTTGGCGATACATTAAAGATCTTTTTTGCATTTTCACTAGTCATGTGAAGAACTTGTTTGTGTCTAGAACCATCACGGTAAACAGTCATTCCTTTTAGTCCCAACTCATGTGCAAGTAAATAGGCAGATTTTACATCTTCTGCGGTTACATCATAAGGCATGTTAATTGTTTTTGCAATTGCATTTCCAATCCAATCTTGCCATACGGCTTGAGCCATAAGATGATCAGCCCAGTGAATATCCATTGCTGTAACAAAGACATCTTGCATCCATTGTGGAATTTCTTCAATTCCTTTCAATGAGCCATAGTTATCTGCGATTTTTGCAAGAATTTCATCTGTGTAAAGACCATTTTCTTTGAGTGCTTCTTCGAAGATCTTATTTGAGTAGAAGAATCTTCCAACAGTGACTCTTTTCTCAAATACAAGAGCAAATGCAGGTTCCATTCCGTTTGAACAGTCTGCAATCATAGAGAGTGTTCCAGTTGGGGCTACGGTAGTAGTCAAGACATTTCTAATACCATGTTTTTGGATTTTCTCAATTAGTGGATCCCATTCATAGGAATGCGATTCTTTTGGTTTCTCATAGTATCCGGCTATTGGAATCTTTCCTTCAGGATATTCCGTCTTTGAACAAAGTGGGAACTCACCACGAGATTTGGCAAGAGCGACACTTTCTTCTGTTGAATAGTATGTTAAGGCTTCAGAGAGTTTGGATTGTAATTCATATCCTTCTTTGGAATTGTATGGAATTCTTAATCTGTATAAGAGGTCAGCTACTCCCATGACTCCAAGTCCAATTCTTCTAGACTCTTTTGATGCTACATTGATTTCTGGAACAGGATATGTGTTTACATCAATGATATTATCCAAAAATCTCGTTGCCTTTCTAATTGTTTCTTCATATCTTTGCCAATCAAATTCATAAGTTCCATCTGCTTGTCTTTTAACAAGATTCACCAAGTTAATAGATCCTAGATTGCACGATTCATACGGATAAAGACTCTGTTCACCACATGGGTTTGTTGCTCTTAGTGGTGCTTGTCTGGCTTTTGCAAATACATTGTATTTGTTAATTTGATCAAAGAAGATCAATCCAGGTTCTGCGCTTTTCCATGCAGATAACGCAATTAGATCAATTAGTTGATGTGCGTTGATTTCTTTGACTGGTTTTTTGTTACGTGGGCTGCGTAAAACATAGTTACCATCTTCAGTGTTAACTAATGCATTCCAAAAGTCTTCCCAGATACCAACACTTATGTTAAAGTTTTCTAAAACTCCTGGTTCGGTCTTGTTTGTAATGAACTTCTCAACATCAGGATGCCATGCTTCAATGATCCCCATGTTTGCGCCACGTCTTTTCCCACCTTGTTTTACAACTTCTGTTACGGTATTGATAATATTCATGAACGATACTGGTCCAGAAGCAACACCAGAAGTGGAGGCCACAATGTCACCTTCCTCACGAAGATTGGAATAGTTGATTCCAACACCTCCTCCAGACTTGAAGATTAGTGCTGCATCAGAGGTAGATTTCATGATTTGCTCCATTCCATCCTCCATTCCAAGCACAAAACATGCTGATAGCTGTCCCAATCTTCCACCTGCATTCATCATTGTTGGCGAATTTGGCAAAAAGTCTTGTGCAGTCATCATTTCAAAGTATTCAGTAATTTTGTCTGCATAACTTTCAAGTTTTTTTGCTGCTAACAAAGTCAGAAGATCCTTAAAACTTACCTTCATCTGACCTTTGTTTGCTAGTGTCACATAGTGATTAATCAAAGATCTAAAATGCCATTTGTTGAAAAAATAATTTCCTACTTTGAATTTATAATCAAATGCATCTAGTTTTTCAAGATAAGATTCTGCTTCATCTATATCTTGTTTAGTATTTCCTGATTTGTCAAATACTTGAGAATCATATAAGATATCACCTATTCCCACTAGAATTGCAACTCTTTCAAACATTTGAGTTGGAGATTCAATGATCTCATTTTTTGAATTTCTAAAAAGATATCTTGAGGCTAAAACCCTTAGACAATTTAGATCAAACTTTTTGGAGACTGGATCTAAGGTATTTAGATTCAGTACATTCATTTTTTGATCTCGTAATTTTCTTCTCTCATGTCTATAAACGATGTATGCTTTTGCAATATCACTATTGCCACTATCAATTAACGTTGACTCTACAATATCTTGAATATCTTCAACTGTAGGTACCCTAGTGATTGTAAATCCTTGCTCCACAAGTTTGTTAACTACATTTGTTGCTAATTGATCGGCTACACCACGGTCGGCTTTAGAGGTGGCAGCCAATGCCCTGTATATGGCATTTGAAATTTTATCTTTATTGAAAGCCGCGATTGCGCCACTACGCTTACGGATCTCAGTGATAGTATTTTCTATTTGTGAATTATCCATTATAATCTCCTCGTAGACGATAAAGAATAATGTGGATATAACTTGTGTGCTCCAAAAGTTTTGATCTTGACACGTTAATGTGTCAATATTTTTAACACCGCTACTATGAAATTCATACTGGCATAACTTTCATCATAACTGAGAAGATCGTCATATCTGAAACTGATCAAAAAGTTTGCAAAAATGATCGTATCTAGTTTTTCATTTACGAATTTCAGATAACATATGGAGACTTACACTTTGGACATTTATCTTCAAATGGTTCATCCTTGAAACCACATTCGCCACATATCGGAGTATTCCTAGTAGGCTTGAAAGAAGGCGTAAGTTCTGATGCCTTTTCAATTGCTTTTTTGACTTCATCAATTTTTGCATCTTTGTCAATTTCTAAGGTTACAAGTAAACCACCATTTAGTAATTTTGAAAGTTTGTTACATTCAAGAATAGGTTCGCTTTTATTGTTAAAAGTCGAAATTTCAGATGCTTTGATTACTATGCCTTGGGAATAATAGTCACCATCCATTGAATTAAGGGTAGAATTCTTGCCATATTTTTCTCCATCTAAGTTTGCAAAACGAATAGAGGCTTCAGTTTCAGTCATGGAAATGGCTACGATATCACCTAATTCTTTGCCTTTTTTCGTACCAACATCAACTGCAGTTTCAATGACTTTATGAAGAATGTCGCGTCCTTCTTTGTTGTCTTTGAATCCAAGTATGTTAAATACTGATTCTTTTAGTCCAACCAAGTTTACAACTAGAGAAACAGAACTCCTTTGCATGTACTGAGTGTTCTTTGCAAGAATTGGATTGAGTCCTCTTCTAGTAAGATCTGAGATCTCTTTCTTTCTTAATGCCATTGAAGCTAATGCAGGTTTCATGAGTAATGCAAGTCTTGCCCTAAAGTAAGTCTCATCCTTATTTGATTCAAATGCAAGTCTTGGAAGATTAATAGAAACAGATTCTAAAGTGATTGATAGTGGACCAGTGGTCTTTGTAGATCCATTTGTGACACCATGACTAGATGTTTGTCCTTTAGCAAACATTATTCTTCCACCAAGTAGGAGTATCTCAGATGCTAATTCTGATACATCCGTTATCTTTCCTTTATCTATGTCTATTATCAAACCAATTTTTGGCATTGGTGTTATCTTTGTATAATTTTTGTATGCATTAATAATTGAGTGAATTATTTTTACATCATTTCCTAATTGTAATCGAATTGAAACATTCGTACTTGTTTTATTATATTTTGAAGTTGTAGATGCAGTTGCAAATGCATCTGTTAGTTTTTGTTCGAGATCTGGGAGAGATTTTGAATATTTTGTAAACAAAGAAACTAATCCATCAAGCACAATCTCTTTTGAAGCCTCTTTTGAAAGAAGAGCAATTATGATAGATAAAGAGCTTGTAACATCATCAAGTTGTTTTGATGCAGGTATTCTTGACACATCGAGATATTTTCCTCCAAGATCAATTCCATTTTCAATCAACTCTTTAACATTTACAAATATTGTATCAGGAATCATGGACCAAATACCAGGATGGGTAATGTGTAAATCACCAGAAAGATGAGAGTCTGCAACGTCTTTTGGCAAGATGTTTGTAAGTAGATGTTCGGCAAATACTCTTTGTCCAGTATTAAACAACAAACCTTCAGCACCGTTATCAACATTATCTAGGTTGGAAAGCATCTCCTGAACATCAAAAACAGATAGACCTAGGCGTGCAAGTTTATTGCGGTATTCCTCATGACCATGTTCTAAAAGGACAGAGTTCACCATTTCTCTAATTAATGAGCCCGTTAGATATGTAGTCTGATATTTGTAAATTCTGTTTTCAACTTCTTCGGTGATTTTTTGTGCTAGTTCTAATGGAAGACTTCCTTCACGAACTAACGATTGAATAATTTTATGAGAATTAAACTCTTCGATGGATTCATGTGATGTTCTAACATACATTTTTCCACTTTCAATAATTGATCTTTCTTCAATCTGTCTCGCTAGACTTAAAACGAGTTTTCCAAGATTAGTGATTGTATAGCGTCTTTCAGATTTATTTAACGCGACAAGCGATTGTCTAAGTAATTTTCTCAAATGATATGCAAATTTACCACTTTCTTTTTTTGATTTGAATCCGGCAAGTGATTTTAATTCAGAATAAGTTAAAGGTCCTTTAGAATTTAAAATTCTAAGAACATCAATTCGATTTGGACTTGCCATGACAGAAAAGATCATTCTGACACGTTTTGATGTGGATTGTAAGATACCACCTCTTTTTGGATCCGAGTCAGAATCTAAGTCAGAATCTAAGTCAGAATCTAAGTCAGAATCTAAGTCAGAATCTAAGTCAGAATCTAAGTCTAATTCTAATTCCTCATCATTAAATTTCATCAACATTCGTAAAATTAAGGAGTAAATAAGACTTATGACTAAAAAATTTATTCCAGTATTTAGTTTTTTACAAATCTAAAAATAATATGATCCAGAATCCTTTTAGATCAGTTTTCTTGAACATCAAGTGAAAACTCTGATGTAGAAAGCTTTTGTCCACATGATGGACACTTACCATTAGTAGGATTTATGACATCTTTTAGAGATTTCAACATTTTCATATTTGTGATCTTTGCTCCACATTTACCACATGCAATTTCTACTGACATGAAAACGATCAGACACACTAAATAATTAAGAGTCGATTTTGATTTTTTTTAATAATTCAAGCAAATTATTTTACTGTTTTTCAATGATCATTCCACGTTCATCAAAACCAGTAATTTTGGCTCTAGTTCCAACAGGCAAATCTGCCGGAGTAGCAATTCCTGCCATAAACCCAGAGATTCGTAAATTTGTATTATCTAATTGAAGTACAACAAATGCATATGGAGTGTATTTTTCAAAACCTGCGGGAGCTACAGTGATTATTGTATAGGTAGCAACTGAGCCTGTACCATCCAAAATAACATCCTCAAATCCTTTACTTCCACATTTTTGGCAAAAATATACTGTAGAAAGATGAAGAAGGCCACAATTAGTACATTTATGAGCTAATACTTTGCCTTGTTTTGCGTTTTCAATAAATTGTTCTTTAATTGTCATTTTATACACTTTGGAATACGTGAACAGCACAGCTTGCACCAGTTGCACCAAAGTTATGAGTTAAACCAATTTTTGCATCTTTAACAGTTCGTGCACCAGCCTTTCCGGTTAATTGATCAAATACTTCTACCACTTGCCCAATACCAGTAGCCCCAATTGGATGCCCTTTTGATTTAAGACCGCCTGATGGATTTATAGAAATGTCAGAGTTCAAATCCGTTCTACCTTCACGTACAGCTTGAACACCTTTTCCTTTTTCAAAGAATCCCAAATCTTCAGTATCAACTATTTCTGCAATTGTAAAGCAATCATGTACTTCTGCAAAGTCTACATCTTTTGCAGTGATACCTGCCATTTTGTATGCAGCTTCAGATGCGATCTTTGTACTTGGAATCGTTGTCATATGTTCACGTCCTTGTAGTGCAGCAGGTGAACCGCCTCTTCCAGAGCCTATAACTTCAATGTAGTCATTACCGTGTTCCTTTGCAAATTTTTCAGAACAAAGAATTACAGAGCTTGCACCATCAGAAAATGGACAACAATCATAAAGTTTTAGAGGACTGGCAACTACTGCAGAATTCATTACATCGTCAATCGTGATTTTCTTTTGTAAGTGAGCTTTTGGATTGAGTAAACCATTATTATGGTTCTTTACTGCAACTCTTGCAAAATCTTCTTCAGTGGTATTAAATTCTGTCAAGTAAGCTCTTGCCATGGATGCAAATAATCCTGGAAATGATGCACCTGCTTGACCTTCATAGAAGAAGTCTGAGCAATATGCAAAGTAAGTTGTTGTCCATTCAGTTCCTGTGTGAGTTACTTTTTCAACACCGGTTACAACAAGGCAATCATAAAAGCCAGCTGCAACATTTGCAAATGCTTCCCTAAAAGCCACAGAGCCGCTTCCACATGCAGATTCTATTGATAAGGACGGTTTATCTGAAATTCCCAAATTGCTCATTAAAACAGGACCAAGATGCACCTGCTTATCTGCAACTCCAAACACATTTGAGATATATCCTGCTTTGATTTCTTTAGGATCTATTTCTGCGCTTTCTATGGCTGAAATAGATGCTTGAGTAGTAATATCAGCTATGCTGTCAGGCAATTTTCCATATTTTGTGCTTCCAGCACCAAGAACACAGACCTTTTCCATAAATGTTGCTGACCCATTTCCCTATAAAAATTGTTATAGTAAATTCATCATAAAATGCCGTCAAAGAGAATATCTTCAAGAACAGTTCAGATCAAAAAGCCCATCATTAGACATGTAGTAAGGGCTACAAAGTCAAGAACCAACACCTTCAAAAAAGAGATAATTCAGTACTTTGATAGTAATGGATTTCTATCTTGGTCATCAAAAGAAAAGAAATACATCATCCTTGGAACAAATTCTCCTAAAAAGGGACTAGTACAATGTCCTGAATGTAAATTAGGCGAATTAATGGTAATTAGATCAAGCACTACCCAAAAGCGTTTTATAGGATGCTCAAATTTCTATGGAGGGTGTAAAGCATCGTCATCTTTATTGCAAAAAGCACGGTTGAGAGCAACAAAAATACCATGCAATGTATGTAAATGGCCAACAGTGATTTTTCGTTATTCACGAAAACAAAAATGGACAAAACAGTGTTCTAACTTTAATTGTAAAAGTAGAGAAACTAGATCTTCAAAGTAGGATAGATGTCTGTTCTTCTATTTTTAAGTAATGGTAAAACTTTACGTGTCTGTTTTACATTATTCAGATCAATATTCATAAAACTTATTCCTTGTCTTTTTTTCATATCAAGCAGAATTTTTCCATATGGATCAACTACTAAACTTCTACCACAGTAGATATTTCCAACTTGATCAGGTGCAATCACATAACATCCATTTTCAATTGCTCTTGCCTTGTTAATTGTAATCCAGTGTTCTTCTTTCATGTTACCTTTAACCCAAGCAGATGGTGCAATTAAGACTTCAGCACCTGCAACAGCAAGGGATCTTGACATTTCTGGGAATCTCAGGTCATAACAGATCAACATTCCAATCTTTCCAATAGATGTATCAACAGGCTTCGAAATTTTTGAACCTGAAGTCATTTTGTCAGATTCTTTGAATCCTAGTGCATCATAAAGATGGATTTTCCTATAAGTAGAGATAATTTTACCTGATTTATCAATAACAAATGATGTATCATATACACGATCTTTTTTTCTGCTTTTTTCATAAAATGAGCCTACAATTTGAATTTGTTTTTCTTTTGCAACATCTGCAATTGTTGTAATAAAATTTCCATTAATTGTTTCAGCAAGATTTGCAAGTTGTTTGGGAGTTTGAGTAGAATTTGTGTAAAACATCATAAATTCTGGAAATGCACACAATGTTGCATTCTTTGATGCTGCCTTTGAAATGTACGAAATAATTTTTTTCAGATTGTCTTCTTTCTTAGTTGATGCTTTGAATTGAACAACTGCGATTTTCATAGAATATAGTTAATTAAATCACAATAAATGTATAAACTCTTGGTACAATTATAAAACGGATCATTTTTTATCACGCGTATTTTGTAAATAAAAATTAAATTGATTATATGTGTATGTCAACCCATGATTGGAAAGATATCAGTCTACAGCTTCAAAAATAATTAAAGTTGATTTCCTGCCAGAAACCAATTTTCTTTAGGATTGTCTTCAAAAACAACAATTACATGACTTTCTTTTGTTTTTAGAATTTCTACTGCGGATTTTGTTATTGCTTTTGCATACTTGTCTTTTTGTTCCTGTGTTCTTCCAGGATACATCGATACTGTAATCAACGGCATGATATTTTCAAATATATTCATTGATTTA
>JAOUNZ010000153.1 GCA_029880665.1 Candidatus Nitrosopumilus sp. | reverse complement strand
TGGAATTGATCTGACTGCTCAAAAACCAAAATTGCTGTCTGAAAGGATGGTTAGAGACTCGTTCAAGACTGTCAACATGGGATGCATGGATGAGGAGTCTTGCCCATCGATATATGTCAAAGATGTTCTGGATTGGAACATCTTGGATCCGAAAGAAAAATCGCTAGATGATGTGAGAAAAATACGTGATCAGATAAAATCCGGAGTCCTTGACCTGATCAGGTCACTTGAGGTGTGATGGATTGGCTTGTTCCAATCTGCAAATTTTTACTGTCGAATTAATCGGAACGTTCATTCTTGTGGTCTTTGCTACAGGCTCAATCGTGTATGATGCTGAAGTGTTTGGTGGAAGCCTGGGAACTCCGTTTGCAGCTCTGGCACCATTCATTGCTTTGCTAATTGGCGTGTATTCTTTTGGGAAGATATCCATGGCGCATTTCAACCCTGCAGTCACAATAGGGTATTTCATCACTGGGCATATAACAAGAATCCAAATCGCGTACTATTTCACCGCAGAAATCATTGGTGCGCTGCTGGGTTCGTTTTTTGTAATGACCTTTATCGGGCAGAAAGCAAGTCTTGGGGCTAATTTCCCAAATCATGATTTTTCGATATTTCTGATTTTCCCGGTTGAAGTATTGGCATCTGCAATGCTGATGGGGGTGATTTTTTATGTGGTGTACACGAAAGGCCTGAAAGGATTTAGTGGGGTCGCAATTGGAGGGATGGTTGGGCTTGACATCTTGTTTCTGTCTTTTATCTCTGGGGCGTCAATGAACCCTGCTCGAGCACTTGCGCCGGCGTTATTGTCTGGATCTTTTGAGCATCTCTGGATATACTGGAGTGCGCCTTATGTTGGGACTGGCATTGTGGCCTTTCTCTTTCGTAAGAAATTCCAATCGCAAAGAGTATTAAATTACGAATAATAATGGCCCAAATCATCCCTCAATGTTTGACTAATTCCAAAAAATTATTCAATATTGCAAAAAAAGTAATTCCATCCGGAGTCAACAGCCCTGTGAGATATTTCAAACCATACCCATTCTTTACAAAAAAAGCAGATGGTGCATACATTTGGGATGAAGACAACAACCGCTACATTGATTTTTGTAATGGGTATGGCGCATTGCTTTTGGGACACAGGAGAAAAGAGATCATAAATGCGGTATCTGGCCAACTCTCAAAGGGAACCCTGTATTGCACTCCTACAGAAGCTGAAATTGAATTATCAAAACTGATCATAGGAAATTTCCCGTCAATTGACAAAGTAAGGTTGATGAATACGGGAGGCGAAGCCACGATGACTGCAATCAGACTGGCCCGAGGATTTACCAAAAAGAAGAAAATAATTAAATTTGAAGGATGTTATCATGGCGCACATGACTCTGTTTTAGTAAAAGCAGGATCTGGCTCTGCACATAATGGACTCTCTGTATCTGATGGCGGATTGGACGAAGTCTCAAAAAACACTCTGGTTGTCCAGTACAACAACATTGAGGATCTTGAAAAAACTATCCAAAAAAATAAAGACATTGCAGGAGTGATTGTAGAGCCAATCTTGGCTAACATGGGGCTGATCCTGCCTGAAAAGAACTTCCTGCATGATCTGAGAAAAATCACCAAACAAAACGATATCCCGCTGATCTTCGATGAGGTGGTTACTGGATTTCGAGTGGCCCCTGGCGGTGCTCAGGAACACTTTGGAATCAAACCTGACATTACTACAATGGCCAAAGCACTTAGTAATGGGTTTGCCATCTCTGCAGTAGGTGGACGAAAAGAGATAATGGACCTGCTCTCCCCCGACGGAAGGGTCTACCAGGCAAGCACTTTTGCAGGCAATCCTATCTCAGTCAGTGCGGCAATCAGCTCTATCAAAACAATAAACAAACTCAAAAGCAAGCTCTATTCCAAACTTGAAAAGTTTAATCTTTTATTTTCTAACGCATTAGATGACATGGCAATTGACATGAACATCCCTCACCAAATCAACTATGTATCCTCAATGCTTCAGATCTTCTTTACTGACAAGCCTGTGGTTGACTATGCCACATCCAAAAACGCGGACGCAAAAAAATTCAACAAAATGTTTCAAACTTTGCTGAAAAATCACATATTCATAGCGCCATCCCAATTTGAGGTTGTCTTCTTGTCTGACGCACATGCCGAAAACGATCTTAACAAGACACTTGATGCGTATGAAACCGCGCTAAAATCGGTGAAAAATTGAAGTATATGGTTGGAGCTAGAGGAAGCGGGTTGTCCCTGGCACAAACAAACTGGGTGATCTCAGAATTGAAGAAGGCGAATCATGGCTCTGAATATGAAATCAAACCGATGATCACAAAAGGCGATACTGACTCTAGGCCTCTGTTTACAGTTGATCAGAAAGGGATCTTTGAGAAGGAGATTGACAGAGCAGTTGCCATCAAGGACGTGGACTTTGCAGTGCACAGTCTCAAGGACGTCCCTTCCGAGTTGGATACTAACCTAATCATTGCATCCATCCCAAAACGTGAAGTGGTAAATGATGTCTTCATCTCTTTTGATGGCTCGACCCTGGAAGACATCAGGCCTGGTGCAGTGATTGGAACAAGCTCACTGCGTCGCGCTGTTCAGGTCTTAAGAAAAAGACCTGATGTCACAGTCAAACCGATTCGGGGAAATATTGAGACAAGAATCAAAAAGGCTTTTGACGGGAACTATGACGCAATAGTCCTTGCTCAAGCGGGAATCTCCAGACTGGGAGTTGACGTCAAATTCACTCCCCTGTCAATCGATGACTTTTCGCCTTCGCCTGGTCAGGGGGCAATTGCAATTGTTGCAAGATCCGATGATTCTGAAACAATTTCAATGCTTAAAAAAATTGAGGATGCTGATTCCAGGCTGGAAATTGAGGCAGAGCGGGCGCTGTCAAAATATGTTGATTCTGGATGCAGGTTCCCTCTGGGTGCATATGCAAAATCAAGCGGCTCAGAAATGATGTTAAGTGTGACTGCTTTTTCTGTTGATGGAAAACAATCGCTGCAAGTGAACAAAACAGGAGTAAAAGAAGATCCTGAATCTCTTGGCAAACATGCCGGTGAAGAACTCCGTGAGAAGGGCGTAAATGATCTTGCATTAAATTGGAGGGAAAAAGTGGAGGAATGGAATAAGACATGACCGGAAAAGTGTATCTTGTCGGGGCCGGACCTGGGGATGACAAATTAATTACATTGCGTGCAGTTGAATTGCTCAAAAAAGCAGACGTTGTGCTCTATGATCGGCTGGTCAGCAAAAAAATAATCTCAATGATTCCAAAGACTGCAGAAAAGATCTATGTTGGAAGGGCAGTTGGAGATGACACGACCCACCAGGACACCACTAATGACCTGATGGTAAAGCATGCCAAAAATAAAAAAAACGTGGTTAGGCTAAAGGGTGGAGATCCAATAATATTTGGACGCGGCGGAGAGGAGGCAGAATTTCTAAAGGAAAACAGG
>JAOUNZ010000035.1 GCA_029880665.1 Candidatus Nitrosopumilus sp. | reverse complement strand
AATTCTGGAATGATTCGTCATATTTCAATAAAATCTGATAAGGAATTACATCTTTTATTCATGCAAAATATTCCATCTGATGTTTATTGCTCAAATGCATATTATTCGTTTCCTAATTTACCAATGAATGAAAAGGATTGGAAAGAGGCAGATCTAATTTTTGATATTGATGCAAAAGATCTCAATTTACCATGCAGAGTAAATCACACTGTATTGATATGCAATCAATGCAACGAGATTTTAAAGAATTCCACAAAATGTACAAAATGTAATTCTATAAAATTAGAGAAAAAATCTCTCCCGTGCAAAAACTGCATTGGTGCTTCAAAAATAGAAGTATCAAAACTATCTCAAATCTTAATTGATGATCTTGCTATACCATCAGAAAACATCCATGTATATTTTTCAGGTAATGAAGGATTTCATGTTTATGTAAACTGCTCTCAATTTCAACAAACTGGTTCTAGAGAAAGATCCGAATTGGCAGATTATATCATGTTTCGTGGAATTATTCCTGAAACACTTGGAATGAAAAAATTTAAGCCAGACAGATCATTATTTCCAGATTTTGATGAAAAAGGTTGGAGAGGAAGATTTTCTAAATATATTTTTGGTTCTAAATCAAAACGCTCAAAAATTATCTCAGAACTAATTACTAATGGCTATTCATCTTTTCAAAAAACTCTTGATGATGCATCACAAAACATTGGTGTAAAAATTGATCCCAATGTAACTATGGATATTCATAGAATTTTTAGACTACCAGGTTCTATTAACAGCAAAAGCGGTCTTACAAAATTATATTGTAAAGATTTGTCAAAGTTTGATCCATATGTTGAAGCATCTTTTCTCAACGATGATTCCATAGAAATTATTGCAAATTGTCCAATTCAATTTAATCTTAAAAACAAAAAATTTGGTCCATATAACAATGAAAAAGTAACCATTCCTACTTTTGCAGCAGTCTATATGATTTGCAAAAAACTAGCAATATTAGCTTGATTTTGCTGGTAAGACATTAATTTACCGAATCTTAACAACATTTGATTTTGTATAGTGCCTCTACTGATAAACAAACTCCTCCTCCTGATGCTGGAAAATTCATCAGATTAGGTATTGTTGCCATTATAGGAATCATAATTTTTGCTGCAGTAGGAAACCAGGCGGTAATCCTATCAATGAATTTTACCGAATTCGGTGATCAATTCAGTAAACCCCTTTATTACACACTAGTCTCAACAATAATTCTATCTGCAATTGCCCTTATCCGCATAAATATTGTAAGCAGATCTTCAATTTTCTGGTATGTTATTAGTACAGGAATAGGATTTCTTGGAAGTGGTGGACCACAACCAATATCAAATAACATTCAAAGTTTTAGGAATTACAAACTCTCTTATGTGCAGTTTGTAATTTGGCAAATTACCAAGATATTGCTTTTTGGAGCATTCTTTGCAAATATTATGTTTGGATTTGCAGCAGTTTCATTTATTGATGGAAATTATCTCGGAATTGAATACCTGCCAAAATTATTTTCATTACCTTTTGTGACTCCAGGTACTAATCCAAATTATGCTGCTGAAAATGTTGTTCCAATGATTCCTGCATTAGTGATATTGATTCCTCCATTACTTGCAGCTATCGGATTACGTTTAGTACTGTACGTTGGAATTCATAGAATTATTCATGTAATAACATCGTATCTACAAGATTCTAAAGAAGGCAAACCGAGATATCTAAACTATGTTTCAACCATTGAAGGAATAATTGGCATTGCTGTTGTTTGGATAGGATTTAATCTCTTTTTTACTGATCAAATCGATTATAATACAAGATATCTAATTGGCGGCACACTTATCATTGGTTTTGCACTAATTGCATTTTCAATAATTGATCGAATTCGTGCGCGTGTACTAACTCATATGTTCAAACGAGATGTATACATTAGAATTTTAACAATTATTGTCATTGTGATGATTATTGCAGGCGTTGTTTCTGTTAACAACAGTATCGCTGATGCAAAGAAGATTGAATTTTTGGGACCATACACAGCTCAACAAATTGGAGTGAATCGATATCTTGGTCAATTAAATAATGTACAAGAAAATATTCATCAGGTTCAATTAACATCCGTTTCTTCAAATAATATCAAAAATTATGTTAGTCAACATAGTGATGTGCTTGATGTAATCCGAGTCTGGGACTGGGAAGCAGCTTTTGCAAAACTAAAGCCTGAGATAGGCCTAATTCCATATGTAGACTTTGAAGATAATGATATCCTACGCTTTAACAATACGTTGTATTGGACTGCATCGATGAAACCTATCTTACCAACATCTGTTAGTCTTGAAAATAGATGGTATAACGAACATTTTGTATATACGCATGTTCCAAATGGATTTCTTACTTTAGAAGCCACCGATGGACAAATTGTTGATAGTGGTGAATTTTTCAAACAAAGAGAGATTTACTATGGTGAAGGAGGTCTTTTTGAGCAGACATGGTCTGGATATCCTAATTCAAGAGGAACAAACAGTGCAGAACTTGGTGGCGTATCTTATTCTGGTTTAGGCGGATTAGATGTATCGCCTCCATTAAGTTGGCTATTTGAACCAAACTTTCTGCTTTCATTTCCATCTGAATCAGTTCACATAATGAGATATAAAGACGTCCACGATAGAATGCAAACTTTGTATCCCTATTTCTTATATGATTTGTTTGGAAAAGAATTGGATTCGCTTCCTGTTACCGATGGAACAAACTCTTACTGGTTAATTCCATTAATTATTGGATTTGATACACGCGATGTTCCGTGGTCAGTTGGCAATCCATATTTACGTTTAGTAGGATATGCATTAGTGGATTCGTACAGTGGTGACATTCAATTACTGAAAACTGGAGATGATTTTTTTTCAGAAATGTTTTCTAGTCAATACTCTGATCAATTCAAACCAATGCCAACATGGTTAGAAGAACAAATTAGATATCCAGTTGAGCTATTTAATTGGAAAACAGAGATGTATAATATTTACCATGTAACAAATGTAGAGACATTTATTCAGGCAAACGAGTTTTATGAAATTCCACGTGGTCTTGATACTTATTATGTTGAAGCAAAACCACCTGGTTTTAAAAAAACTGAATTTTTAGGATTACTTTCATTAGAGTTAAGAGGGTCCCAAGGTAGAAACCTTGCAGGTTATATGGTTGTTGAGAACGATCTTACCAATTTAGGACACATGCAATTTTATGAAGTTCCATTAAATTCTACAACTAAATTAATTGGTCCAACCGCTGTCAGAGAAGCACTTGATAGAGATCCAGAATTTGCTCAATTAAAAACTCTTTTAAGAAATCCAAGAATTGGTGATAATATTTTATATCGTGTTGGTGATCATGATATTTACTTTATTCCTGTGTATACTGCAGGTGCTGGGGGTGTAGTGGCCCAATTAGGTACAATTGCAGCAGTAGGAGCAGCATTTAATGGGGAATATTTTGTTGGATTAGGAGAAACCCAAGAAAAAGCATTTGAAGCATATTTGAAGAAAGTCTCTGGTGTTGCATCAGCTGTTACTACTGCCGACGATAACTATGTTGAATTAATTAGAAGTGATAGAATTGATATAATTAAATCTGTATTTGAAGAAAACGGAATTTCAATTGCTGAGCCAACATCAATTCAAATTCCACTATCATTTAATGAAGGAGAAATATTTTTCTTTACTGAAAGTGATCGTACAAGTACTATAGAATTCCTGTCTGACTTTATTGATGACTTTGTAAAACCACGAAGTGATAGAGTATTCATGTGGCAAGAAGAAAATAATCTCAATATTGGAACAATTTTCATTAAAGATGGAATATCTGAGATACATTATGTCTCGATCGAGGTAGGCAACTAATTGCTACTTGTTATTGATAATGGATCTATCTATACAAAAAATTTAACTGATTTTTTAAACAAACAAAATTTTTTATTTGAAAAACAAATTCCACATCTTTTAGATCTATCTTCCCTTAAAAACTATGATTCTTTCATCTTATCTGGAAGAAGAAAAAATGATAAAAAAATCAATGAAATCAATTCTAAAATTATTACTTATTCAATTAAAAATAACATTAAACTACTTGGAATATGCTATGGTGCTGAAATTTTGGCCCTAACTTTAGGTGGTACAATTAGAAAAGTTTCATTAACTCAAAAAGGAACTGAAAAAATTAAAATAATAAAAAATAATCCGATCTCAAATAATTATTTAGAAGTATTTGAAAGTCATGGATTTGAGATATCAAAATTACCTAATGTACTTATTCCATTAGCTGAATCAAAAAATTGCCGATATGAAATAATTCAATATAAAAAAAAGCCAATTTTTGGAACACAATTTCACCCAGAAATGAGCAAAGACGGTCATGAATTAATTAAAAAATTCTGTTTGTTTTGATTAATATTAATAACTCTAAGCATTTCCTAATTCATGGAGCAAGAGGATCATCAATTACTTTTACCATTAGTTGATCAAGAAAATATTTGTCTTCCATTACCAATTAACGTAGTATCAAAATACTGGAATATTGAATTGCCTATGGTAGAGGCTGAAGAAACTGCCAAACGATATCTAGGATTTAATGGCAGTATCCTTATTGAAGGAGTTGAATCTGCTGAAAGACATGGTCTGTCATGTAAAATAGTTAATTCATCTTTAAAAGAGTTAAAAAAAATTATTGATTTAGGAATACCTCCAATAGTTATTCTTCCAGGAATTCCTGAAATTACTCAACATGCTTCAGTAATTACTGGATATAATAATGAAGAAAAAACAATTCTTCATTATATTCAAACGGGCAATAAACATGGAGAACAACAAGAAGGAGCAATACCTCAGGATATTTTTGAAAAAGAATGGTCTGAGGAAGGAAGATTATTGATAATATTGACTCCTCCAGATATTCTCTCATCAATATCTCTTGAAAATGATTCCAGTAACAAATCAAATCGTCTATGCTTCACTTCTGAGAAATTTCATATTCTAAAAAATTTCAAGGATACACTTGAATCATTAAAACAAGCTATAGAACATGATGCAAAAAATTCAACTGCATTAAATCTTTTGGGAGCAATTATGAATGAACAAAATTCTCCTGATTGTATCAAATATTATGAAAAATGTCTGGAAATCAACAAAAGATCATATTTGAGTTATAATGGCCTGGGAAACTACTACCTAAAAATAAACCAATTTCAAAAAGCAGAAGAATGTTACACAAAGGCCATTGAAATTAATCCAAAAAGATCTGCAAAAATTTACAAAAATCGTGCTTACTTAAGAGAAAAACAAAATAAAAACTCTGATGCAAAAGACGATCTCAAAACTTATTTGAAATATTTTCCTAAAGCTTCTGATAGAGGAATAATAGAGCAAGCAATACGTGAATTATGATGCGGAGTGCGGGATTTGAACCCGCGACCTTCAGCTTGGGAAGCTGACATCTTACCAGGCTAGACAAACTCCGCCTAGAAGATATTTATTGACTATGATTAAATATCTTGATTGTTAGATTATTACATGGATGCAAGATGTCCTGAATGTGAAAAAGTTGCAAGACTAGATGATGACATCACTGTAGTGAAATGCCCTCACTGTAACTTTGAAGCCGATTACGATTCATATCTAGAAATAATGAAAGATCAGGTAATCAATATGTCATTTGAGTACATTCCTGACAGACCAGGAATCTAATTACCAATAATTTCCTTTATCTGAACAATCTAAATGAGCTCCACAATTGGGACAAAACATATGACATGCTTGCATATCGACCATTTTGTTATCGCATCTTGGACATTTGATATCTTCTACCATGCATATATTTTGTAGTCTTGATTTAAAAATAATGTCCAAAGGTTAATTAGTCCTTCAACTTTTTTTGGAATAATTGGCAAACTTCAAACTTACAATTTCCGATATTAAAGGAAAATCAGTTTCGAAAGAACTTAAAGATAGTGATGCTAATGCATTATTGGGATTGCGATTAGGAAATGAAACTGATGCAACAATTGTAGGATTATCTGGAAAATTAAAACTAACTGGTGGTAGTGATAAGTCTGGAGTACCAATGAGAAATGATATCCATGGTGCTGCAAGAAAACAAGTTTTACTTTCTAAAGGTGTTGGTTTACAAAACACAGATACTGGACAAAGAAAAAGAAAATTAATGCGTGGAAACACTATATCAGAAGAAATCTATCAAGTAAATTGTAAATTTGATGGAGAATTACCAGTTGAAGATACTGAAGAAAAAACAGAAGATAAAAAAGAATAACTTAACATATACCGATTGTAAGTTTTGATTCATGCATTGGCGAGAAACACTTCCTGATTGGTATGTTAAAAAATATGGCTATCAACCATGTGTCAATATTGGTACTGCTGGTCATGTTGATCATGGAAAAACTACTTTGATTCAAGCCCTAACTGGCTCATGGACAAGCGTACACAGTCAAGAATTAAAGCGCGGAATTACAATTCGTGTTGGTTATTCAGATGCAGCTTTTTACAAATGTAAAAAATGTGAAGAACCTTTAGGTTATTCAACAAATCCAAAATGCAATAATTGTGGAAACGAAAGCGAATTATCTAGAGTAGTAAGTTTTGTAGATAGTCCAGGACATGAAAGTTTGATGGCAAACATGCTTTCAGGATCTGCTCTTATGGATGGTGCATTATTACTAGTAGCAGCAAATGAAAAAGTTCCTAAACCTCAAACAAAAGAACATCTTTTAGCTCTTCAAACTCTTGGAATTCAACAAATAATTATAGTTCAAAATAAGATTGATTTGCTTTCTTATGATGAAGCTCTAATGAATTATCAAGATATTACAAAATTTGTTAAAGGAACTTATGCTGCAAAAGCACCTATTATTCCAATATCTGCACAATCTGGATTGAATATTGATGCATTAATTGGTTCAATAGAGTCAACAATCAAAACTCCAGATAGAGATGAAAAAGCAGATGCCGTGATGCATGTTTTACGTTCTTTTGATGTGAATAAACCAGGAATAAAACTAAAAGATATCAAAGGCGGAGTAATTGGTGGAAGTCTTACTCAAGGAATTTTTAATATTGGTGATGAAATTGAGATAAAACCTGGTATTGTGAATGAGAAAAAAAAATCTTATGAACCATTACTAACAGAAATCACTTCATTAGGAACAGCTGCAGGAATCGTAGAATCTGTAAAGCCTGGTGGTCTAGTAGCTATTGGAACAAAATTAGATCCGTCTATGACTAGAAGTGATTCATTTATTGGTTCAGTTATTGGCAAACCTGGAACACTCCCTGAAAACTCTACAGAACTAAAATTAGAAGTCAATCTTTTTGATTCGGCGGTAGGTGTAACTGAAGACATTAAAGTTCAACCAATTCAACCAGGAGAATTGCTTCGATTAAACATTGGAACTGCACCAATACTAGGTAAGGTTAATAAAGTAAAATCAAAAAATATCGAAATTGAACTTAGAAGGCCTGCATGTATCTTTGAAGGAGGCAATGTTGCCATCAGTAGACGAATTGCTGAAAGATGGAGACTCATTGGTGCAGGAATAGTTGATTGAAGTAATCTGTGACACTAACTTCCTTATTCATCTAGCAACTAGAAGAATCAAAAATATTGATAATTTAGATGTGGAAATAGGTCATTTCACTTTTGTAGTTCCACAGGTTGTAAAAAATGAATTATCTAAATTAGCAAACAATCCAAAAAAAAATCAAGACATACAGTCAACTCTAAATTATATAAAAAATTTTAAAATCATTCCCATACTTGGTACATTTGCTGATAAAGAATTAATCGATTATGTATCTAACAATAAAGTTATTGTTGCTACGATGGATAAAGAATTGAAAAAACAGATTAAAGAACACGGTAGTTCAATAATGTCATTTTTAAATAATAAAATAGTTTTAGAATCTTAGAAATATTTAACTTCAAGTAATTATTTTTTAATATATGAATTCTCTATCTTTAGAAAGTAAATCATTTGAAAATGGAGGAATAATTCCTAGAAAATATGGTTATAAGCATGGAAACAACAGTCCCCATCTAAAAATTAGAGGAGTTCCAGAAGGGACAAAAACATTAGTTTTGATCATGGATGATCCAGATGCCATGAGAGTTGTTGGAAAAGTTTGGGTGCATTGGGTTTTATGGAATATTCCTCCTAATACTAAAGAAATTCCAGAAAATTCTATTCCAATTAATTCAATTGAGGGCAAAACTGATTTTGATGAAATTGGCTATGGAGGTCCTGCTCCACCAGACAAAGAACATACTTACATTTTCAAACTTTACGCTCTGGATAATGAAATTTCTCTACAAAAAGGATCAACTAGAACTGATGTTGAAAAATCTATGAATAAGCATATTCTATCTGAAACAAAACTTGAAGGAAGATATTCACCATAGTCTTATTTTATTTTTGAAATAAAACATTGAATTTTTTGATAAAGAGTAATAAGCAGACATAATCGACGAAAAATATTGAATTCAAATTCTAGTTTACTTTCTATTGGAAAATTTGATTTAAGGTTTCAACATCTCTTAATCATAATAATTCTTTCACTATCTTTCTCAATTTCGTTTTTAATTAGATCTCAACCTGCAGAGTTTGGTTGGGAACTAAATGAGTTTGATCCTTTCTTTAACTATCGTGCAACTCAATATATTGTTGATAATGGGGTTGATGCATACTTTAACTGGAATGATGATTTGAGTTGGCACCCTAATGGAAGAGACATATCTCAAAATTCTCAA
>JAOUNZ010000152.1 GCA_029880665.1 Candidatus Nitrosopumilus sp. | reverse complement strand
TCAGTATGAGCACAATAAAACTGGTGAGGACAATGCAGATGCTCATCTAAAACGACAAGTTATGGGAAGAGAAGTAGTTATTGCAATAACAAATGGTAAATTAGATTTTGGACCATGGGAAGAAATTTTCTACGGAGAATTTGATGGGAAAAGACCAAAAAGAGTTTTAGTTAAAATAATTGGAGAATAATCATCCAAAGTCGGCATCACGTTTTTGACTTTGTGATTCATTCTTTCTTGCAGAAGCTCTAAATTCTTCATCGTGATTTTGAGGCCCATGTCCACATTTTACACATGCAATCTTGAACCCATCATCATTTTTTTCATATGTTTCACAGCCACAAAAACATGCCATGATCGAACATGATTTCTGAGAAGATATATCTTTTGGGATGGTTATGCTGATTTACAACACTGACCCATTGGAATTTCATGATCATGTGGACATTTTCTTGGATGCTTTAACATTATACAAAGAGCATCCGTAAACTGTTTATTCATGTGATGCTCTATGCCACAAACCATTTCTTCATCTATCTCTACTTTTAATGCACTGTCCATGAGTACTTCCAATAATCTACTGTTTCTCATCATACTTGCACCTATTCGTTCACCATCTTCTGTAAGTTTAACTCCAGCTTTGTTGTAATTTACTAAATTTTTATTGTTTAATTTTTTCAACATCTGAACAACACTAGGCTGTCTAACATTGAGCATTTTTGCAATTGTACTAATCTTAACATCTTCTCCTTTTTCTTTTATGTGCCAAATTGCTTTTAGATACATTTCTACATGTTCTGCTTCAGCAGTTCCTACAAAGAGAGTTTCTTCATCTATTATGTCCATATTACGCCTTCTTTGAATCTTTTAATAAATATTCAAAGTATTGACGCGCAAATCCTGCTAATCCAGCATGATCTGCCCAAATTGCAACAACTTCTGAAGTGTTTACACCGCCAATTTCTGGACCTAATAAAATTACCACATATCTTTTGTCAGAAATTATTCCTCCTCCAAACAGGCCTTTTTTGATTGTCACAGTTGCAACTCTTTTAATCGCCTTAATCGATTCTTTATCCATTTTATCTGATGTGAGTATTGTAATATCGACTCCTTTATCATGTAATGATCTTAATTTTGGTAATGCCTGTTTTACTAGATCTACTCCAGCTTCAGGCAACGCAATCATTACTTCATTCCTACAGATCTCTACCATTTCTAAAATTTTTGTGGCGATATTTGCTGCACCAGAAAGTACCCATATATCTGGTCTCTCACTAGTTCCACTTTTTTCGTATAGTGGAACCAACTCATTTAAAATTATACTTTGATTAATCGAAAAATCGTTTTCCATTTTCTGTTTTGTAGTTTCCAATCCTGTAGATGGTGATTTTGCAAAATATTTTGTTGGTCTAGAATCATCGGAACCAATCCACCCCTTATCTTCAAGAGTTCCCAACACTTCATAAATTTTTGAGTATGGCACTCCTGATTTTTGGCTAATATCTGATGCAGTTAATTCTCCTGATTTAAGTAGGGTAGAAAATGTTCTGATCTCATAACTTGTTAGGCCAATTTTTTCTAAGGCTTTTCTTGTATTGTCAGATATACTCATATGCGATCTAGTCGATCCGTTTTGGTATTTAAATCAGATATGCATGATTACTAAATTCCACCCTAGGCAGAGTATGAAATGCATTATATACCATCTCAGAAAAATGACCATTGTAGGTATGGCACTAATTCAAATATCAAACCAATCAAGCAAAAATTTAGGAAAAAAGTCCACAATTAGGTTCACTCAAAGTATCTGTCCTGACTGTAACATGATTTTGGATGCAGAAGTCTTTGAAAGGGATAACAAGGTCTTCATGTCTAAAGTATGTCCAACTCACGGTGAGTGTGAGGAGTTATACTTTGGTTCTTATGAGATGTATAAGAAATTCAGTACATACTGGATGGACGGTAAAGGTGCTCATTCTCCAAATGTAATGATTGACAAATGTTCATGTCCAAACAACTGTGGATTGTGTTCAAATCACCTATCTCACAGTGGGCTAGCTAACATGATCGTAACTAATAGGTGTGATTTAACGTGCTGGTATTGCTTTTTCTATGTAAAGAAAGGTCTTGAAGGCGCTTACATGTATGAGCCAGATCATACTCAAGTCAGAGCAATGATGAAAACGCTGAGAGCTGAGAGACCAATTCCAGGAAACTCTATGCAGATTACTGGTGGTGAACCAATGCTGAGAGAGGACATTGCTGATGTTATTAAAATAATGAAAGAAGAGGGCGTAGACCACATTCAAATGAACACCAATGGAATCAGACATGCAATGGATCCAGAGGCTGCAAGAGAAGTAAGATTAGCAGGATGTAACAATTTGTATCTATCTTTTGATGGTGTAACTGCAAGAACCAATCCCAAGAATCATTGGGAGATTCCGTATGCGCTTGATAGTTGCAGAAAAACTGGAACTACTGTAGTGTTTGTTCCGACAGTAATCAAATCAATTAATGATCATGAGCTGGGTGGAATTATCAGATATGCCCAAAAGAATATGGATGTAGTTCACGCTGTAAACTTTCAACCAGTATCATTAACCGGAAGAATGGGTAAAGGAGAACGTGAAAAATATAGAATCACAGTTCCTGATTGTGTTCAAAGAATTGAAGAGCAAACAAACGGTGAAGTGACAGTTGATGACTGGTTCCCAGTCCCAAGTTGTATGCCATTGACAAATGTAATTGAAGCATTTTCAAGCAAACCTAAATACGAATTATCAATTCACTTTGCTTGTGGTGCGGGAACATACATCTTTGAAGATGCAGATACAAAGAAGTTTGTTCCATTAACAAAATTCTGTGACATTCAAGGAATGTTAGAATTGTTTGAAGACAAAGCAGAAGAGATTCGTTCTGGTAAAAACAAGTATTTTACAATGCTTGAAGTTGTAAGAAAACTCAAGGGTTTTGTTGATACAAAGAAACAACCAGCAGGATTAGATCTGGCTAAGATGTTTGGAAATATTCTCATGAAGAGATCGTTTGATTCAGTTGGTTCATGGCATGTAAAAGGACTGTTCCTTGGCATGATGCATTTTCAAGACAAATACAACGAAGACTTGGAAAGGCTACAAAGATGTGATATTCATTATCTTACCCCAGATCTCAGGATAGTTCCGTTTTGTGCATTTAATGTAATTCCAGAATGGTATAGAGATAGAATCCAGAAGAAATATTCTATTACTGTAGAGGAATGGGAAGAACGAGAAGGCGTTAAATTGGAAGATGGTCTTTACAGAGGTCTTATGAGACGTGGAGCAGGCGATGAACTTGCTGCTGGTTGTGCAAAGAGCCAGATGTTCCATGATGCATCTCAAGCCACTATGTAAGAAAAACAATTAGTATAAAATTCTCTTTTCATATTTCATTGTTAAATTTACAAAATTTTTAATTATTTTTTGTCTTAACTATTGTTTCTATTTTTGATACTTTGTA
>JAOUNZ010000151.1 GCA_029880665.1 Candidatus Nitrosopumilus sp. | reverse complement strand
AATCTGACGGGAGATTTCTAGGAAGGGTTTGTGCCCCGTCAGGAGCAAGTGTTGGAAAATATGAAGCAGTTAGCTTTCCAAATGGAGGACCAGAAGAGAGTCTTAAAATTTTAAGAGAAAATGTTCAGAAATTCATAGGAATTGAATCTTCAGATCTCAAAACAATTCATGAGGTGTTGAAAAGTCTAGACAATACCACAAACTATTCAGTGATTGGCGGAGCACTTGCTTTTGCAATAACAATTGCATCAATGGAATCCGCATCAAAAGCGTTAGGAGAACCATTGTTTAAGACACTCTCGTCTGAATCTTCGTTTAGATTTCCATTTCCATTAGGAAATATCTTAGGTGGAGGTGCACATGCAGGACCAGGAACGCCTGATATTCAAGAGATTTTGATTTGTGCTACAGGTTCGAAAACAATAGAGGATGCCATTAAAACTAATTTGCTTGTACATGGTGAATTACGTCGTGTTTTAGAAAAAGAGGATCCTAGTTTTACAAACGGAAGAGGAGACGAAGGAGGATGGGCTCCAAAATTAGAAAACCAAAAAGCATTAGAAGTATCTGCAAAAGCATGTGAAAATTTAGGATTTACGTTAGGAAAAGAAGTATCATTAGGGGTAGACTTTGCATCGTCAACACAATGGAATGAAGTAAAAGGAAAATATGTTTATGACAGAGCTGGATTCGAAAATTCTACATCAGAGCAAATAGATTTTGCAGCAGACATCATTGAAAAGTATAAGCTGATTTATGCAGAGGATGCAGTTCATGAGGAAGCATTTGAAGACATGGCTGAGCTTACATCAAAATTCCCAAAGACATTAGTTACTGGAGATGATCTGACTGTTACAAATAAAAGTATTCTGGCAAAAGCGATTAATGCGAAATCATGTAATGCGGCAATTTTAAAAGTGAACCAAGCTGGCAGTCTTTTTGATGCACTGGAATTTGCCAAACTGGCAAATCAAAGCAACATCAGATTAATAACATCGCACAGATCTGGTGAATCCACAGATTCACAAATTTCCCACATAGGCCTTGCAACAAAGTCAAAAATGCTCAAAGTTGGAGTAGTCGGAGGAGAAAGAATAGCAAAACTAAACGAACTATTGCGCCTATCAGGGGATGATTTAATATGTGGCATGGTAGAGATTTAAAATCGCTATGAGTGAACTAACTGAAGTACCAGACATCAAAAAGAAAGTCCTAGCTACAGGAATCAGGGTAGGAACACAAGTTAAGACAAAATTCATGAAGCCATTTATCACCAAAGCCAGTCCTGAAGGACTCTACATGCTTGATTTAGACATCACATTAGAACGTATTAAGACAGCAGCTAAATTCATCAATAGACTAGGAACAAACAATCTCATTGTATGTTCTGCAAGACAATACGCAGAGACGCCTGTTGAAAAATTTTGCGAGATGTTAGATTCAAAGAAACTTCTAAGAAGATTTATGCCAGGTACACTAACAAACCCATCACTCCCATATTACATCGAACCCAAAGTGGTTTTGATTTCAGATCCGCAAGTTGATGAACAAGCAATTATTGAAGCAACTAATGCAGGAATTCCAATCATAGGAATTGCAAATACAGATAATATAACATCAAACCTAGATGTGATCATCCCAGCAAACAACAGGGGAAGAAAAGCTCTTGCAACTGTTTACTGGTTATTGGTTCGTCAGATTCTAATCGAACGCGGTGAGTTAAAAGAAGATGAGGCAATGAGATATGAAATAGATGATTTTGAGACAAAGGTTACAGAAGAGGAAATAGAATAAATCAAATATAATTTCAAAGTGTTTAATTGAAATCCAAAGCCTCAGCTCCAGGAAAAGTAATTCTTTTTGGGGAGCATTTTGTAGTATATGGGATTAAAGCGATTCTTTGTGCAATAAATAAAAGAATTACAGTTACAGCTGAAAAGGTTGAGGGGAATAAGATATCAATAAAATCAAACATAGGGAATCTAGAATTAGATTCAAATAAATTAATTTCAGAAATTAATTCGCCATTAAAGCCATTTTATTACTTAGCAGACAAAATGATAAGAAATCAAAATACTGGAATTGATATCAAAGTGGAATCAGATATTCCATTAGGAGTTGGATTAGGTTCTTCATCAGCATGTTGTGTTGCAGGAGCTGCTGCCATTTCTAGATTGTTTAAAGAGACAACCAAAGAAGAGATTTTAGAAATGGCGATTGAAGCTGAAAAAACAATTTTCAAGGATACATCTGGAGCTGATTGTACTGTGTGCACATACGGAGGAATAATGGAATATGATAAAAAAAAAGGATTTATCAAAATAGAATCCAAGCCTAATTTCCATCTTGTAATAGCTAATTCAAACATAGAGCACTCTACAAATTCAATAGTTGCAAAAGTAAGGGAATTCAAAGAAAAAAATGAAGAAGAATTTTCCAGATTGTGTGATAATGAATCGAAGCTAGTAGAGGATGTTTTAGAATTATTAAAAATCGACAATATTAAAAAATTGGGTGAAAAAATAACAGAAAATCAAAAATATCTCGAAACAATAGGAGTTTCAAATAACAAATTAAGAGACATGATCCAAGTGGGTCAAAAAACATCCTTTGGAGCAAAAATTACGGGTGCAGGAGGTGGCGGTTGTATTTTTGCCTTAACAGACATGTCAAATTTAGACCAAACCATGAATGAATTTCAGTCTAATAATTATGATTGTTTTTCAGTGAAAATCGATTTTAAAGGACTGGATACTTTTTAATTGACAATATAATTTTGAACATTATGATTCTAATAAAATTGGGTGGATCAATAATTACAAATAAAGAAAAACCACTATCAGTGCGAAGAAAAACAATAGACAGTATTTCTAAAAGTTTAAGAAAAATTGACGAGCCAATAATTATTGTTCACGGAGGCGGATCATATGGGCATTATTGGTCTGTCAAATATGACATGCACACAAAAGAAAAAAAATATGATCCAAGAGGTGTTGCAATTGTTAAAAGTTCAATGATTGAATTAAACAAAATTGTTTTAGATTCATTGTTAAAAAACAACCTAAATCCATATTGTATTCCACCAACGGATTTTATGTCAGGAAATAAACCAATTTTTAAAAAAATCAAAGAAATTGAAAAAATTGCCAAATCAGATTTCATTCCAGTTACATATGGGGATGCATTATGGTACGGTCAAAAGAAAACATACATTTTGTCAGGAGATAAAATAATGACATATCTTTCAAAAATACTGAAACCAAGACTATGTATTTTTGCATTAAATGAAGATGGATTATACTCAGATCTAAAATCAAAAAAATTAATTTACGAATTAAAAAGCGAACGCCCATCAATGTCTAAAAATAAAATGGATGTGACAGGAGGAATGACAAGAAAAGTAGAAGAAGCAACAAGAATTTCAAGAATGGGGATGAATGTGTTCTTTACAAATGGAAACAAACCGGAAAGAATTGTGAAAGCGGTTAAAAATAGGACATTTGAAGGAACGTTG
>JAOUNZ010000034.1 GCA_029880665.1 Candidatus Nitrosopumilus sp. | reverse complement strand
TAGCGTCAAGGAATGATTCTTTTTCTGACAATTTAATTTTAAAAAAGCCACGTACAGTTTAATTCTTTTCAGAGAAATACAGAGATTGAGACGTATGTTGAAATTAGGTGAGAAATTATTTGACGTGTATTTATGCTAAATCTCAAAGTTAACAATCTAGTTCGTAGCGCAACTTTTTTCCAGCATGCAGGAATCTCGATTATCTTTGTATTCATGCCAATAATTGCCAAAGGCGTCACAGATTCGGTCTTTGAGATTGGGGTTTTGGTGGCATCATTCAGTTTTACTCAGATTCTCTCTGAGATTTATTTTGGCAGACATTCAGACAAAAAAGGAACCAGACTCAGATTCATCAGAACTGGCTTTGTTGGATGTGCCATAGCCTTTGGATTACACTATTTTGCAAACGACCTTACAATGTTTTTCCTTGTAAGAATTGCGGCGGGAGTTGCAAGCGGGATAATGATTCCTGCAATGATCGCATATTCCTACGAAGCAAACACCGACAAAAAAAGGGCAGCCACAGTGATTTCATTTCATGCATTAGGATGGCTTGCAGGAATTGCTGCAGCTGGATTTGCAAATGATCTGAGGCTGATTTTCTTGATCAGTTCGGCATCATTTGTCATTGGATTGATCTTTACAATCAGATTACCAAATCCAGAGCAAGTAAAAGAGATAACCCCTGGAACCATGAAGAAGATTATTTTAAAAAATAAATTTCTGTTCACATCGTTATTACTAAGACATATTGGTGCAACTGCAGTATGGACAATTTTCCCAATAATATTAATGGAGAAATGGGGAGCCGAACTTTATCAGATATCAATTGTGTATGTTGCAAATACGCTTACTGCATTTGTTTTGATGAATGTGATGGCAAGCAAGATAAACCTCTCAAATGTAACTAAATTCAAAATAGGCGTTGGTTGTACAACATTTGTATTTGTGGGTTTGTTGTTTGTAACAGAGTGGTGGATGTCGATGCCATTCATGGCACTTGTTGGTGGCACATGGGCATTTTTGTTCATTGGAGGAAATTTTCATTTGATGGAAAACAATCCACGCTCAACATCAACTGGGATATTTAGCTCTACGGTGTCTATTGCGACGGTTGTGGGCCCAGTGATTGCAGGAAGCATTGCGTTTGCATTTGACTATGTTGCAGTGATGTATTTTGCAATTGTGATAATTGTTTGCGCATTTGTTGTGTCGTTGAAGATCAGAAAGTAAAAAAAGAGGGTTTGAACTCTATTACTGATTGTTGACAGGATTGGATAAACAACCATAACATTGAAAGATAAAAAATCTGTTTTGTCGTTATAAAATCCTCATATTATGAGGTAATACTGTTAAGTTATTAATTGAGAAGATAAATTCAAACTTTAATGCCACATATAATTACAAGAATGGAAAGAATTATTCATATCAAGTTATACTTGCAGGATAATCTGCAACAATTATCGAATTTCATTGTGGAACTGAAGCAAGAATTTAATTTTGTTATTCCCAAGATGAGACTGAATAGAAATGATGATTTAGAATTACGAAAGAAAATTTTGAATATGACTCATGAGGAAAGAAAGAGATTAGGAATTAACAAATCAACACAATGGCATATCAAAAAGAATTTGTCAGATGGAAAGACTTTTAAAATACACGAGAAGATTCTGACAAAAATTCAATAGAACGTTCAGGCATTGTTCCAAGGCACATCTATAATTAAAATCGTACTGATTCTGAGCTCTTGTTTATCTCTGGCACTAAATGAAATTGCGCTTTATCAAGTTCTCTCAAGCATGGCAGAACAAAAAAGATCAGATAATTCGTCAACATGATTGTTTTTTGCATGACAGCATCACGACCGTGCAATGCATCAATGATTGTTGCTCTTTCTGAGTATGATGGGATGTTTGTCTGCTGAATCAATTTCTCTTCGGTAATGTTTTTTGTAATGTATCCAAGAAGAATTACTGATCCGTTTTTGCAGTACTATCCAGATACATCTCATACATATTTTGAATAGTCTGCATTACTAGATCTAGCTTTTCACCCTTGATAATCCAAATACACGAAGTCTCAAGAATTTGTTCATAGACACCCACAGTACCGCCTTTATTACCAAATGAATTATCTCGGTTATAATGTACCTCTGCATAATCTGGCCTCAGTCAGATTGCCTCATTATATGAGATACTGCCTCATTATATGAGATACTGCCTCATTATACTTTTCCTGATTGCCAAGTATGACACCTCGGTTATTGTACGCCTCTGCATATTTTTCAATTTCTAATGCTTTGTCATAATATGATATTGCATGTTGATAGTCCCTTCCAGAACACCAACAATAAAGACGTCTAAACAGAGTAATTTTCCAAAATAATTATCAAAGTTACCGTATACAAACTAGAGGGCTTTTTTGAATATGCGAAGCGTTTGTAAGATAGGTGTTTTTTTAAAAAAATAAATTGTTTAGATATGGGCTTATCTGTCTTTTTTACTTTTTATGCATAATCTGATTTACAGACTAGAAATAATCTTTGGA
This sequence comes from Candidatus Nitrosopumilus sp., assembly GCA_029880665.1. Lineage (GTDB taxonomy): Archaea > Thermoproteota > Nitrososphaeria > Nitrososphaerales > Nitrosopumilaceae > Nitrosopumilus. Next base: position 6,325 of record JAOUNZ010000034.1, on the reverse strand, counting down.
GAATTGTTTTTCAAACAAGTTTGAATATTGGAATTGGCAACTTGTCCCAATACTGATCATTTGGTGAATGATTAGAGATCATTAGGATCTATGAATCATTAATCTTTCAATCATTTTATGCAATTTCAAGAATTATCAGACCAGCAATGGAAGACAATAAGATATACGGCATATTGCAAAAAGAAATATAATTATTCTACGATGAATGTTCCAATCATTGAATAATGCATATTTTCTCCGGCCTCAAGTGGAGCACAGAAAGAAGTGCATCTAAACGTGAATGTACCAGGTTTATCTGCCACAAACTCTACTGTGTGGTTAGAGCCCTTGACCAGAAATGTGTCAACGTTGTATCCATCGATTCCAAAGCCATGTCCGTTATACAGACCAATCTCGTCAATTGCAGTATTAAAATTCAACCTCACCAGATCACCTTCGTTTACAGCAATGGCATTTGGATTAAACGCCCACGACGTAACCAATACATCAAACTCCTTAACTGCCTTTGATGACGTGTCACGGGCATCATGAATTATGTATGTTGGAGACTCTACGTCAATCGTGAATATTGCCGTCTCTACCGCTTTTGGACCCTTGTAGTTTGGTGATCCGACTTGCTGTCCTGCAACGACTTCTATTTCATATGTTCCTGATGTTGGAAATACATACGCTATCTGTGCCATTCCGCCATGGCCATGTATGTTAGGCATGCGGGTTAACTCTTTTTCAGTTCCTTGTTTTTTGATCTTGATGCTATAGTCGGTATGCCATAACCATTCCATGTTCTCCTTGTAGAACAGATTTACAGTCATTGTAGTCGACTTACCAGCAGTCACGGTTTTTGGATAATGAACAAACTCCATGACAAACGGATCCACATCCACCTGTTGAATCGCTGCAGCATCAGAAGTGAAGATAAGTGCAGCATCAGGAACAACTTTAAGATTCTGCATCTGAGCAAGAGCTGAAAAATCATTGTTTTGCAAAGATTTAGAATCATTTGGATTATGTACATCCTGAATTAAATACAAAGAACCAAAACCTATGGCAGACACTGCAATAAGAGCAGCAATCATCAATTGACTAATCCGCAACATTAAAGAAGATATTGAAAGGTTATTTAAGCATAACTAAAAGACGGTGGATTCAGGAAAATTGCATCATAATGGACAACACCGTATTGCGCATTTAGGCAAAGAAAGATCTCCAAATATTTGACACTTACAAAGTTATCTGACAGCAGGTAAGATATAAGGCGACAAAATCTGGCGGATTCTTGAGATTTTTACATAAGAGATGCGATGCGGTATCACAAGGTTCTAAACGTACTAGTGGTAACAGGCATGTGCTAGACATGGTGCAAAAATCATTTTTTGTTTTGCTTGCAGGAATTGGTTTGGCTGGAACGTTTCTCAGCATTATACTATACCCCTTGTTTTTGCCAAGAACGATAATTACAGAGCACGTACCATTCATAGAAAGTCTGGGGATTGCATTTTATGGAATATTTTTTGGCTCAATTATGCTTGTTTTTCTAGGAGTGACAAAGTTTCTCAGCCTACAAGAGCGTGAAAGTACTGCAATGCGCGTTTTAGCAGAAGCGTTGAACAGGAGGAACGGCCGTAACATCCTTGTCACATCTGGTTTTTTGTATGGATTGTTGTCTGCAATAGTTTCAGGCATGCTTATCTTTTCCCAGCACAACTTCCATCATACAGAAGGCATCGTTCTGATCTCATACGGGCCATCAGGATATGCCCCCACTGTAGCCATCACCCTGACCGAGAACATAGGATTCCTGTTAATACCAATCAATGCGCTAATCATTGCAGTGTTATCCTATCTTGTAGGGATAAATGCAGTGGTATTTTTTACCATGATTAATGCAAAAAGATCAGGCAAGTCATTGAACATGGTGGGCATAATGACAGGGCTTTTTGCGTCATGCCCAACATGCGCGTCATTTTATATCCTTTCAGGAATGGCAGCATCAGGCAGCATCATGTCAATAATATCACAAAACCAGATTGTAATTATTGCCATAAGCATGATCACGCTGCTTGTTGCCCCATACGTCACCATCAAACTTGACAGCAAATCAAGGTGCAGATTACAATAACGACAGGTTCAACCAGAAGGACTAGATCATAAAGCATGGTTCTTGCATAAACGACAATTGGACGGGCACATTGATACGTAACTCAGACACTATTGATGAGGCAGGATTTGTATGCGATGTTTTTGAACACCTAATACGGATGACAGAGTCTAGGATATTGTACATGTAGACATAACAATCATCTCTTTCTCATATCAAACCCATTTCCCTTCTCGTCACCAAATTTTAACTTGTTGCTGTTTCCACTTCCTTGCTGATATTTCCCAGACACATCAATCTTGTTGTGATAGTTATTGATTCCCGCAAGTTCACCGTACACCTCATCAGATAATGCCCCCTTATCTTGTTTACTGCCTCTATCTTGTCAAACCATTCCTCGATGTGTATGTCAGAGACCATCGTGATTCTGAATTTCTTGATGTCAGGTTTTTTCCTTGTAGATTGACCTAAATCATCTCTGGTACAACTGCTTGGATATCATCTGCCGATCCATTCCCTTGCGGGGTTGATTACTGCAGATATCGCAAGCTGTATCTTTCCGATCATTGTGGTCCTGTTACTCTGGAACTCGTCATAGAACATATCATCTGTGGCAATCCCATACATGTAACAGAGCATCTCAGTAAAAACTCTGTAATGCCCTTGAACTCGTTTACCTTGAAGTTGAAATCTACCGTACGATAATCGACATCCTTTGGGTCATTCATGAAGATGTTTGGATCTCCCCTTACTGTCCTTGACCGGATGTCTACAAACTCCCTTTGTTTCTAGGACTGGGTTGTTTCCTCCGGTCTTACTAATAGCATATACATTCCTGTGCAGGTAGACCAGCCATTGCCTGGAAATTAACGTCGATGTTCTTTCTGATTATGCGGGACGCATACAGAAAGGGAGTGATCATGGAATCACCGTACAGCCGTGAGTTTCTTGTGTTGGCTGACACTAGGGTTCCAGAGGCACATCATGTCCTTTGCGTGGACCGTATAGTAGGCGTTTCTCCACAGGATTGACTTGAGACACCATGTGTCAGGAACCACATCTATTATTCCCAAATTACGGGGATGTGTAAACTTTATCGAGGATGGGATTTCTTTGTATCTCTTGCCGTCAATCTCTACTGACTGGCCATATCTACAGATTAGTGCTCCGTGGTTGTACGAGTTTGTAACAGATATCAAAGAACAGATTTTCTCGATAAAGGATGTGTCAATGTCATTTGATTCATCGTTGTTCAGCTGAAGGTCAATCTGTTTTAGAGTATCAATGATGTCCTGGTTTTGCTCAATTTCTAATTGGTCCTGCCCTTGTCATTTGAGGGATTTATCATCTCCAGCTCGGAACTGAATCCCGTACCCACAAGAAACTTGTTGTATGCATGCATGAGATGTTCTGCAAAAGTAAAACGTAGCAATGCCTCAATGACGACATAGTCAAGGTCCTGCATGGGTTTGTAAAGTACTGTGGGAACCAATTTTTGTTCTGCTGTCTTTGTAATTTCAGATGCAGTAAGCGACCTTCCAGGGGGCATCACCCACTACGGATAATGACATATGCGGTGTCCGGTTGTGGATTATGTCATCGTCGTACTGGATATGGGGGTTCAGGAAGGAATGGTTGATTTTTCTGTAATCCTGAAGGGTGTTGGAAATGTGGCCTCCTGCGTATGTAATTTTGATTTCTTTTTCTGGTTTTGGTTCTGTCTTTTTCTTTTCTTCTTTTATTATGTAATGACTGTCAAATTCCTGTGTGGTTAGTGGGAACTGTCTTGACGTTCTCTTTTTGTTGAATCTTGGTTTTTTATTGCTGGAAATATTATCATTTATGGAAATCTTTTTTCAATTCTGTCCTAGGTTGATGAGAATCGTATGGGACGGGAATCTATAGTCAAACGACAGAATTGTAAAGTTAGAATTAATGAGAAGTGTTTACGGTATTTCTTTTCAGGACAGGGACAAGAAAGATTACGTGGTTTTTAGTTCTACAAAAACAGTTCAACAAGATGCAATCCAAGATACAAATCATGATTATTATAGGATGTTCTAGAAAGAACAAAATCCAATCAATTAGTAATTACGCAATCGATCTATTGGAGGAGATTTTAGAATCAATTACACGTTCTAGAAAATAAGAAAAACTTACTACCATTTTGTGAATGGGCATGCAATTATCAAAATTACAAACATATTGCAATTAGTTTGGATCCACATAATACATAGCGAATTCCAATGATAACTCAAGTCATGCTCATTAAAAGGTCACAGAAGTATAGAAGGTAAGTTGAATTCTAAATGCGTATGCTTCGCTCAAAACTAAAATTTTCCGGATCCCACTTCTTTTTTATCTCTTTAAGCCCTGAATAGTTGGAACCAAAATATTCATGTTCCCAATCTGGGCACTCTGAATCTGGATAGTTCTGATAATAGTACGACGACCATAAAGGTTTCAGATTTGCAGATTCAAAGTAATCATGGAGTCATTTGACTGCATTATCCTTTTCATCCGGATTCATCCAAAATGAGTCTACAAAAATATCAAAGTATACATCATTATCTAACAGGTGATCATTGGCTTTTGAATATGGCGCCTGCCATAATGGACCCAACGTGAATGTATATTTTCCGATGTCCAATAGTGGCTGTAATGCCTTTTGTGCATCAGTACTATACCCAGAATAAATTCCACGAATGACAGAACACGGTAAATTAACGATCTCAGTTTCACCGCCGCTTTGTTTTTTAGTAATCTGTTTAGTATCTAAGAATCCAAGTATGTCAAATTTAGTATCATTTGATTTTTTGGTCATGATGTCCTGCCATTTTGTAAATATTTTAGCAGTATCATCATCCATTGACCAATTTACCTCGAAAGGCCAAACCACATAGCTAATATAATTTAAATTTCAGGGAGGTTACAATACAAAAAAATCCCTCTGTTCCACCACGATGTGCCCAATAAAGATCTGAGTTTTCAGTTTCATTGGCAACTACTATTAAACCGTCTGCTGTCACCATTGTGATCTCTAACAAATTATCACAGGCAAATCCCCAACGCATAGCCGTGTATCCGTATCCACCTCCAAGAGTAAATCCTGTGACATCTACTGATCACATCTTCCACCAGGAGTATGCAGCCTATAAGCACTAAGTGCGTGGTTGAATTCTCCCCATTTTACCCCTGCACCAACAGTGACGGTTTTTTCAGAAGAGTTTACTATTATCCCTTTGATTCTAGATACGTAGATAATAACAGTCATTGAGCACGGAGTCCTGCCCCCTCCCATCGATCATCCTGTCAAGATTTTTATAGTTCAACTGTTGTTTCCTTAGAAACACATATAGTAATTAGCTCATCTCAAAACCTTGCAATACATAATAAATGATGCAATGTTGAGCAATCCTAAGTAATTCTCTGCAATCCTTTCGTATCCAATTCTGGTTTTGTGAAATCCACATTTAAGCCAAGCAAAGAATCGCTCAACTACAAATCTTGTTGTAATTGGTGTAATAATTTGTTTTCTCATTGTTGTGCATAGTTTTGGAAATTCTTTTTGGAATACATGAAATAATGTTCTTGTTTTTCAAATAATCTCCAATGGTGTCAGAATCATAACCATTGTCAGCATAAATTGATTTGATTTTCTTTGTTGCAGAATTACCTAGATGATCAGAGATTGATTAGATTGCATCAATGAATCTGGTTGAATTATGCTCATTTGCAGGACTGATCACAATTGAAACTGGTAAGGAATTGCAATCCACTGCAACGTGTATTTTTGTGCATGTGATTCTCTTGAAACCGTCGTATCCAACTAGGCTGCCTCTTTTTTGGCAGGAATTGATGTGGAATCAACCGATATCTTTTGCAAATTAGTTTTGTTTGCTTTGTGTGCTGATTTCATTATTCCAGACAGAATCTTTTTCCAAGCATTTCTCTCTTGCCAGTTTTGCAGTCTGCGATGTGCAGCGGAGTCATCACCGTACTTTTCTGGCATCTCACGCCACCTGCATCCGGTTACTAGTGCAAACATGATTCCGTTGGTCGTCCTTTTGTTATCTGCTCTTGGTCTGCCTGTTTTTACAGGTTTTGGAACGTGTGATCTTATTGTCTTCCATTGCTGGTCTGATAATTCTTGAAATTGCATAAAATGATTGAAAGATTAATGATTCATAGATCCTAATGATCTCTAATCATTCACCAAATGATCAG
>JAOUNZ010000150.1 GCA_029880665.1 Candidatus Nitrosopumilus sp. | reverse complement strand
AGGAGTGGCCTGTCGAGAGATATATCAAGGTGGTCGAAGACGTAGTGGTTGGGTGAGGTGTTCCCTATATAGGTTGGTGAAGGCAGCCCTTTCAAGGTGGCAACATGTTGAATTCATTGTAGAAAAGTTGTCGTCTCGGATCCGCCTCTCGTAGCCAGAGGGTATGTTGATGGCCGAGATCTTCGATCGATTCGTGGAGAAGACACCGGTTGGCGTGATGACGCGGGCATTGCTCGAGCGCGCGCTGGTGGCACAGGAGTTGGACGAGCTGTTCGCGGAGCACGCCGAGCAGCAGTACGAGCGCAAGCTTCTGTTTTCGACGATGGTGGACCTGATGGCGCTGGTCGTCTGCGGCGTGCATCCATCGGTGAATGCTGCGTACAAGGCCATCCGCGAGCGCATTCCTTCATCGCTGACGGCCGTCTACGACAAGCTCGGTGGCGTTGAGATGTCGACGACCGAAGCACTGGTTGCGCACTCGGCACAGAAGTTGCGCCCGGTGGTATCGGCTTTGGGCGCAATCGAGCCGTGGTTGCCTGGGCATCGGATCCGTTTGCTGGATGGCAACCATCTCGCTGCAACCGAGCGCCGGCTCGAAGTGCTTCGTGCCAGCGCGGCCGGCCCATTGCCGGGACAGTCCTTGGTCGTGCTCGAACCCGAGTCTGGTTTGGTGGTGCAGATGGTGGGTTGCGAGGATGGCTACGCTCAGGAACGGAGTTTGCTCGACCCGATCTTGTCCGGCGCCTGCCCAAAGGATGTCTACCTCGCCGATCGCAACTTCTGCACGCTCGGGCTGATGTTCGGCTTGGAGCAACGGGGGGCGAGCTTCATCATTCGCCAACATGCCAACCTTCCCATCGAATCCCTTGGGAGGCTGCGTCGCCGTGGAAAGACCGAAACCGGTACCGTCTTGGAGCAACCCGTGAGGCTGCGGCTGGGTGAGTCGACGTTGACCCTCCGTCGCATCGTGCTGCGCCTGAGTACGCCAACCCGCGATGGCGATACCGAGATGGCCATCCTCACCGATTTGCCACCGAGCATCAGTGCCGAGACCGTGGCCAGGTCTTACCGAAAGCGGTGGGATATCGAGACGCTCTTCGCTCGCGTCGAACGCGACCTCAACAGTGAAATATCCGCACTGGGCTATCCGAAGGCTGCCCTGTTCGGCTTCGGCGTGGCGCTCGTCGCGGCCAACATCTTCGCAGTCGTGCGCGCCGCTCTCGAGGCTGCCAAGCGCAGCGACGAAACCGCAGCAGACATGCCCCTGAGCGAATATGCGATCGCTCACGCGGCTCGCTCCAGCTACGAAGGCATCGACGCGATGCTCGATGATGACTTCTGGGAGCAGTTCCGCACGATGCCGCCCCGGGCGTTCGCCAAGAAACTCGTAGCCTGGGCCAAGTGGGCCGATTGGCCGCGCTTTCGAAAGTCCGTCCGAGGACCGAAGAAACCGGTTCCCAAACGAACCCGCTTCAAAAACAGACCTCACGTCTCGACCGCACGACTGCTGGCCGAATGATTTCACCCGATGTCATGTTGACGTCACCCAGGTCGCCTATGACGCACCTTGAAAGGGCTGCATCAATTGGATGTAAGGGCCCGTGCAAAAACAACTTGACGTTTTCTGCGAATAGGATCTTTGTGCGTGGATGCAGAAGACGAAATCTTCGATCCGCCGCCAGTATAGGCAGTTGCAGGGTTCACTCGACGAGCGTGGTCGACGGGAATGGGCGGCGTCCGAGGCGTTGGCGCTCGGTCGGGGGGGAATTGCCATCGTGAGTAGCGCGACTGGCTTGGTTGCCTCGACTATCGGCAAGGGTATTCGAGAGCTGAAGTCGGGGGAGCAGGGGGCGGTTGACGAGAACGGTGCTCGACGTGTGCGTCGCCCGGGAGGTGGTCGAAAACGAAAGGAGGAAGAAGACCCTACCCTGTTGAGCGATCTAGAGTCTCTCGTTGAACCAGAGACTCGTGGAGATCCGATGTCGCCGCTGCGATGGACTTGCAAGAGTCTTCGACGACTTGCTGACGAGTTGGTCGCGATGGGGCATGAGATTGGTTTTCGGACAGTCGCCAGACTCCTCAAGAAGCTTGGTTACGGACTTCAGGCAAACAAGAAGACCACTGAAGGCAAGCAGCATCCTGATCGTGACGCACAGTTCCGCTACATCAACAGGAGGACAAAGCGCCAGTTGGCGTCCGGAAATCCTGCGATCTCGGTGGACACGAAGAAGAAGGAGCTCGTGGGCAACTACAAGAATGGCGGACGAGAGCTCATGCCGCAGGGTGAACCCGACGAGGTCGACGTCCACGATTTTCGAGGTGAATTGGGTAGAGCAAGTCCATATGGCGTGTATGACATCGGCGATGACTCTGCATGGGTCAGCGTCGGTATCAGTAGCGACACGGCGGAGTTCGCAGTCGAGTCGATCCGCCGCTGGTGGAATGAGATGGGCTATGAACGCTACAGCGATCTCGATGACCTATTCGTCACAGCGGATGGAGGCGGCAGCAACGGCTATCGCACGCGCCTCTGGAAGCTCGAGCTCCAGCAACTCGCAGATGAAATCGGGGTCCCGGTCACGGTGTGCCACTTCCCTCCCGGGACCAGCAAGTGGAACAAGATCGAACATCGCCTTTTCAGCTTCATCACCATGAATTGGCGAGGCAAACCCCTGCGTACTTATCAGACGATTGTCAACCTGATCGCTGCCACAACCACCGAGACCGGGCTGGACGTCCATTGCGAACTTGACGACGCCGAGTATGAGAAGGGTCGGAAGGTTACTGATGATGAGATGGCCGTGATCAACATCCGACGGCACCGATTCCATCCAGAATGGAACTACACAATCTCACCGAGGTCATAGACTTCGCCTGCACGCGCGAACCGATCGCCTTGTTTTTGCACGGGCCCTAAGCCATGCGCCAAAACGCCGCAGCGCAGGTGGCTGCGTAGCTCGTCTGCCACGAATCCGGGAACGCCGCGGCCGTCGTTGCCGGCACCCTGGGCACGAGCCAGGAAGGTCTCCAGGTTTTCGCGCAAGACCCGATGCAGGACACCGCCCTGGGGGTCGCGGCGGCGGTATTCGGCCGTCGCGGCCGCTCGGGCAGCGCCGGCAGGCAGGTCGAGGGCTTGCTTTTCGCTGGCGGCCACGACCAGGCCGCAACGCAAGTCGCGTGCCGGGGTCGGAAGTGCGTGATTTCAAGCACTTGCGCCTCAAGCAGGGGGCTTGGGGGTGGCGGCCGCCGGCGGGAGGGTGGCGGCCGCCACCCCCCGGGCGGCCGTGTTGCTACAGGCGGGGGCGCCTCAACTCTGACCTCGCCGTCGATGTCCAGCCGCGCCGACGCATTCCGGCGCCCCCGACCAGCCCGAAATTCGCAGACAGAGATCAGGTTGCCCGCTCACCTCGCCCCGCTTCTGTCACCGGCAACCACCCCTGCCGCCGTCAGTCTCCTGGTGGCGTTGCCGCAGTCGATTGCCGGTGCCGCCGATCGGAAGTGTGAGCAAATGTCGTCGATTATTGGCGAGTTATGATCCAAACGACTCAGCCT
>JAOUNZ010000033.1 GCA_029880665.1 Candidatus Nitrosopumilus sp. | reverse complement strand
TTTTTGATGACAAATGCGAATTTGTTCTAATTCTGACTGTCACTCTATGCCCAATGGTAGGATACACTACTACAGAGATATCTGGGTTTGAAAGATTAATTTTTCTTTCAATTTCTTTTGCAATTCCATCCGCATCTTCTTTTTCAATATTTCTTCCTGCGCGTCTATCTATAATTAGACCTTCTTCATCCAGGGTAGAGTAATTCCCCCTTAATGCCAAGTCGCCATCCTTAAAATCAATCCCTATTCCAATTGCCTCGATGACTCCTCTACCCACATACTCTGCATGGTTGAACTTGTAACCAAGCATGTTGAATACCGCAATGTCTGATTCTGGAGCTATTCCTTTTCCCACTGAGATGACTTCTCCTATAGCACCATTACTGGCAATCTTATCTAATATTGGAGTATGTGCAGCTTCTAACGGCGTCTTTCCATTCAAATCTGGATGTGGAAGATCACCTACACCATCTAAGAGAACATAGATCATGTGAATGTCAGAATTATCCATGAGTTCTCTGTTTGTTTCGTATCGAAATCTCTCTTTTAAATCTTGCAACAATATATGTGATCAAAATAAAATATATTATTTTTTTAGAAATTATCACTTTGATGAAAGTAAGAAAATCTTAATCTTGCAAATATTTCATTATACATATAATTGAGGATTTTAAATTTTATTTGATCTTAGTAAACGTTTTAACAACGATTGAGTTTTAATTACAATTATGGGAGATATGCGCAAAGATTATGTTTCTGAGCGGTTCATGATTGTATCAAAAAAGGATGACAAAGTCACTGATCCAAAAAAATCACCATTTGCTCCCGGTAATGAATCCATGACAAATCCATCTGTTTTGTCTCTTGTTGCAAAAGATGGGATGCTTCAACGTTTACAAGATAATGATGATGAATATGTAGAGGGTTGGGCCATTAGAGTGTTTGAAAGTAAAAACCCAATAGTTTCAGTTGACACTGAGAATTCATACAGTGACAGGCCATTTTACAGTGAACCTGCATACGGTTATCATTACATTGTTGTTGCATCCCCAAATGAAAAAGATACTTTTGCAACAATCGATACTGAACAATGGTCTAATGTTTTAGTTGTTGTTCAAGACAGATTAAGATGGCTTTACACTCAAAAAGGTGTAACATATGTTTCGATATATGCGGATCAGGGAGAACTAGCAGGAAACCTAAATCCTCATCCTCACCTCAATTTATTGACGTTTTCTACAATCCCACCAGTAATTGAGACAGAAGCTGAGGCATCACATAAAATCCTGAATGAAAAAGGCGTATGTCCTATGTGTCAAACAATAAATGAGGAAATTAGTGGTCCTAGACAGATCTTACAAACCGAAGGATTCATTGCATTTTCTCCTTGGGCACCTTCATATCCATATGAATTTTGGATTTCTCCTAAAAAACATGCTACAAGTTTTTCAAAGATCACTCAAAAAGAAATCAATGATCTATCATTGATTTTGAGAGCGACATTAGGCGGATTGTCAAAAACTGTCAAAAACGTATCCTACAATCTTGTTTTTCACCTTTCTCCTGAAAAGAAAAACAGTAGACAGATTCATTGGCATATTGAAATTTATCCAATCACTAAAGCTTGGTCTGGATTAGAGCGAGGGTATGGAATTTTCTTAAATGACATATCCCCTGAACAAGCGGCAGAAAAACTTGGAGTATTTTCTAGGAAAGAATTGGCCAACCTTGTTGGCATCATGTGATTTTTTTTGAATGGTTTATTTATCAACTAAAACCTGTAAAGTTATGGCGATTGAAAAATGGCTTGCAGTTACTAGTGTTGCTTTGTTTGCAATGTTTGCCGGTGAAATGATTTCAGTTTATAATTTTATGGTTAATGTTCCTGAAGATTTTGACTTTGCAAGATCATTCTCTGCAGATCCCAAAATAATTCAATTTATTTCGATAGGTGTTGCACCAGCTGGAATTCTAGCTGCAGTTGCATTTATCATGTCAAAAAAATATGGCTCAAGACAAATTGGAGTACTAATAATTGTTGGTGGAATAATTTTACTGGCAGGAATGTTTGTCTGTTATGCTTTATTAGAGGATATCGAAGAGATTTATCTTACAGATGCGGTCAAGATAATTCCCATTTTATTTATGACATTGTCATTTGCTGTAATTGGGATTGGGGCATACTTGGCCAAGAACATAAAAAAACGCCCTAAGAAAGAATTCTTTTAGGCATGATCGAATCTTAATTCATTTGCAACACTCTTGAAACCTATTTTTTCATAAAATGGTTTTATCTCATCAGTGCAATCTAAAATTGTCTTGTAGCAACCTCGGTTTTTTGCATATTCTAGAAGATATTTTATGATTTTTTCTCCTATTTTTTGACCTTGAAATTTATTGTCCACCACAACATCTTCTATATGTCCAACTATTCCACCGTCGTGAATGAATTTTTGTTCAATTATGAGAGTTGTTGCTCCAACTACTTTTCCGTCTAATTCTGCAACTGCTATAATGTGATCGGAGTTAGAATTAATTTTATCAAAAATTGTGTTTGCTTTATTTTTGTCAATACTGCTTGTTTTTCTTAAGGAATCTAATGAAGTAAGAAATCCATTCCAGAGATCCTCTTTTCTTAATTCTCTTATGATTAAATCATTCATTTTCGCATTCACATCTTACCGAGTTTTTCATACTCTTGGTATGCTTTTTTGTATGATAATTTGTTGCCTATGTCTATGAATCCTTTTTTTGTTATGAAACTATTGATAAATTTTTTTCTATTCATTGCTTTTTTTATAACATCATCCATTCCGTATGGCCTATTTTTTGGAATCAAATTGAAAATTTCAGGTTCCATGACATAGCATCCCATGTTCACATTTGCTTTTATTTCGGGTTTCTCATTCCAATTTGTAACCTTACCTGCCTTAGAAGTTTCAATAACGCCATATGGCAAATTTGTTTTGTATTCATTTAGACTAATTGTTACAAATGCTCTTTTTGCAGAATGTTGTTGTATCATATTTCTGAGACTAAAATTGAAAATGGAATCACCATACATGCATACAAAAGTATCATTGATGAATTCTTCAGCAGTTTTGAGTTGACCTGCAGTAGATAATGGTTTATTCGAAATTGCATACTCTATATTGACTCCAAATCTTTTTCCATCTTCAAAATAATCCTCGATTGTTTTTCTAAGATAACTCACACACAAAACAATGGATTTGACTCCGTTTTTTCTCGTCCAGTCAATTAGGTGTTCCAGAATAGGCTTCTCACCTAATGGTAACATTGGTTTTGGAAGAAATGTAGTATACGGTTGAAGTCTAGTACCTAATCCTCCAGCAAGAATAACTGCTTTCACAAATCATATGTCATGTATGATTATTTATGTTCAAGGACAAATTTTGACTTAAATTATTTTTAAAAGTTTTTTTATTATATCATTGGGGGTTTTTCCAAAAAGGATGATCATTGGTTCTTTTCCAAAATCACCTTTATGAAAAATTATGTCGGGAGTATTTTTTAAATTTTTAATGGCCTGTTTAACTCCCCATTCTATTGATGAGCCATCATTTTTGACATTTTTTGGTTCTTGAAATCGATCATAACTTGAAACCAGTAATTTTGATTTTTTGATTTTTAAGATAGTGGAATTTTGATACTTTAGATTAATCGAAGATCTTATCTCAGGATATTTTCTACTAATTGTAAGCAGTGCAGTTGCAACATGTTTTGAACCCCCATAGGCAACACTCCCTGCAACGGTAACTTCTTTTCCAGTCTTAACTATTCTCCCAGAAATTCCTAAAATGTCGTTCAGGGATTTTGGATTTTCTTTTGAATATACAAAATTTGTTTGACATTCTGGAATATATTTATAAATATTTTTAATGTCTACAAATTCATCGATTGCGTTTAACAGATCTAGATTAATTTTGTCTTTTTCCGGAATATTTGTAATCGGGATTCCTTTTCCAATTTTTTTGGCATTTTTTATTGATTTGTATGTGAATTCTTTGGCAAATTTTACAGATTCTTGTATGCTCTTGTTGTTTGTAAGAGCAAAAAGTATCGCCGATGAGTAATTACACCCACTGCCATGATTATTTCTTGCGATGAAATCTCCTGAAATAGAATAGTTCTTGACGCCATCAAAAACAAAATCTAGAATCTGATTGTTTTTTCCCTTAATTCCTGTGATTACTATGTTCTTTGCTCCCATTTTTTGAATGATTTTTCCAACTTTTTTAAATGAATTTTTGGAATTGATCTTGGTTTTTGACAATACTTCTGCCTCAAATTTGTTTGGCGTGATTATTGTTGCAAGTGGGATTATGTATTTTTGAAAATCTTTAATTGCTGATTTCTCAATTAACAATCCGCCAGTAGTAGATTTTATTACGGGATCAACAACTATTGGGATTTTTAATTTTTTTAATTCTTGATAGAGAGTCTTGATAGTTTGGGAATTAAACACCATTCCGATTTTTATCCCGTCAATTTTAAAATCTGTCAATATTGAATCTAATTGGTTTTTCAGAATTTTCTGTGAAACCGGTTCAATCAATCCAAAAGTTGACGTGTTTTGGCTGGTAATAGCCGTGATTATAGTTAATCCATAAGCATCAAGTGAGTGAAATGTTTTGATATCACTTTGAATTCCTGCTCCTGAGGAAGGATCAGAGCCCCCTATAGAAAGTAAATTCATGACATTTTGTTGTTTTTTACACTAATCTATTTTTCTTTCAGCAATGCAGTGCAGTTTGGATTACTGCTCACAGTATCTATTTTATGCGTGTATGACTTGATTCACTATGGTCAAAATTTCAATAAAGAATGATTCTTTGCCAGAAACATTACAATGTACTGTTTGCTTACTCCCTATGCAATATCAATCAATGAGGAATGAGAAATTTGTATGGCAGTGTTTCAAATGTGAGAAACAGTATCTTATTTCCAAACATGCTGATGATATCCTAGAAGAAAGTTGGAGTCCTCCTAGATAAATATGATCTCTGAAAAGTAGATTCTAAGATCTGAAAATCAAAAACTTTGTAATTATATTTCATTGGGATTTGGCCGAAATTGAATTAAAATAAAGAATCACTAAACAAAACTTTGTAAATTCATACGAGACAGAGCATATTATCACATCTATTACGAATAGAATTACAAAAATTATCTCCAAGACATATTTAGAAAACGAATTAAATCTGAATTAAGCATTATAATGACGATATTGCCACATTCAAAAGAACAAAAATTATCTCGGGCACTAAAATGCCCCACCACAGACAGTACATTCTCTGTTTGTTCTTGTGCAGGGAAGCAATGATTTAGGACATAGAAAGGAGATCAAATTTATTAACATAACGCTAAGAAGATATGCACCATTCTTTTCAGGAGTTCACGATTGTTTAAATCAGGCAAGAAGATAGAATACGTTATGGTCACCCAGATAACCTCTGCTAGACGTGGGGTTGCCACTGATGAGATGAAGCAAGTAGCAAAAGATGAAGATGTTTCACTAGACTGGTTAATCCCAAAGATTGCACGTGGTTCGATAATAATTCCAAGTAACAATATCAGACCACAAAAAATTCATAATGTTGGTATTGGCAAAGGTCTCAAAACTAAAGTAAATGTAAACATTGGAACTTCAACTCTAAATGTAAATTTAGAAGAAGAAATAGAAAAAGCAAAAATTGCCATAAAATATCATGCAGACACAATTATGGATCTTAGTGATGGAGGAGACGTCAAAATGATTCGACAAGCTCTTATGCAGTCTGCCCCAATTACATTTGGAACAGTTCCAATTTATGAGGCATATAATTATGGTGTAGAAGTTCACAAGAACCCCTTAAATCTAACTGAGGATGATTACCTCAATGCATTTGAAAATAATGCAAAAGACGGTGTAGATTACACTACAATCCATTGTGGAATTACAAAAGAAATTGCCAAAAGAATTCTTAGAGTTCAGAGATATGGAGGAGTTGTAAGTAAGGGAGGAACCATTACTGCCGCATGGATGTTAAAACATGATAAAGAAAATCCATACTTGACCCATTATGATTATTTAATTGAAATTGCCAAAAAATACGATGTCACGTTTAGCCTCGGAGACGCACTCAGACCAGGTTCAATTCTGGATTCGCATGATGAACTTCAAGTTCAAGAGATGATCAATATTTCACAATTGACAAAACGTGCTCATGAACAAGACGTCCAGGTAATGGTTGAAGGTCCAGGACATGTACCATTAAATGAAGTTGCAGCCAATGTAAGATTGGCCAAATCATTAATTGGCGATGTGCCCTACTATGTATTAGGACCTTTAGTTACGGATATTGCATCTGGCCATGATCATATTGCAAGTGCAATTGGGGCTGCAATTTCTGCAAGTGAAGGTGTTGATCTTTTATGTTATCTTACTCCTTCTGAACATCTAGCTTTACCAAATGCTGACGATGTAAAGGCAGGATTAATTGCATATCGAATTGCAGCTCATGCAGGAGATCTTGTTAAAATCCGTGACAAAGTAATAAAATGGGATATTGAAATGACTGAGGCAAGACGTACTTTAGACTGGGAAAAACAACTTGCATTATCCATAGATCCTGAAGAAGCTGCAAGAATTCACAGCAGAACTGGACAACATCCGGGAAACAATGTGCCTTGTACTATGTGTGGTGGTGCTTGTGTGTATATGATGCTTCCACAACAGAAAAAATATGAAAAAGAAAATAAGAATTTACAACAAATTGAATAATACTTTCTGAAGGTTAGGTACAGTTTCATAATCTTTCAGATCTTTTATTTTGATCCATTTGAAATCTGAATTTTCCCAATTAAGGGTAATCGTAGGATTGTTTGATTCAAACAAAAATGAGAATATCTCCCATTCGTGATCAATGTATTGAGGCGAAGTAACTCTCATTCCTTCTGCTGATTTAAGTAGTGTAATCTGTTTATCGGTAATTCCAACTTCTTCAAAAATTTCAATTTTAGCTCTTTGTAATGGTTCTTCATTTTTTTCTATTATTCCACTAATTCCTGCCCATAATCCTTTCATAGTTTTTACTTTATCGCTTCTTTTGAGAATTAATAATCGCTCATTATTTTTAATGAAAGATGTAACTATCTTTGTCGAACGCATATCTGTTATTTTTCAACAGTTTTTACCATTTTTGATAGCTTTTTGTATGATTCATTTATGTCAGTATGCTTGGCAAGCCTCTCTTGACAGTCTTTGATGTAATCTATCACCTCTTCTGTCTTTGACTCTTGAATTGCAGTAAGCAATCTACCAATATCCTTCCATAATTCTTCAGCAACTCTGCGAATCTCGGGGTTTGCAATGATTGTTTCTATAAGTTCTGGAGACTCTGTCATTATGCTCTCTGCCAATATTTTCTGAACTCTAAAAGTGGTTCCTGACATTTTTTCTGTGAGTAACATTTTTTCATCTTTTGATATGATGTTTGCAAAAACCAAATTCATCAAATGAGTTAATCCTAAAATAACTGCAATTTTTTTATCATGTTCCACAGCATCAATCGTAACAAAATTTGCTCCTTCAAAAAGGGTTTTTGCCATTGTTAATTCTTTTTTAGCATCTTTGATTGGAACCGAGATTATATTTTGCCCTTTAATTGTTTTAACTCCTGGACCAAACATCGGATGAATACAAATGGGATTAATTTTAGATGGCATTTTTGATAATGAAGTGACTACTTTTGATTTTTCTGAGGATATTTCAATAAGATATGTGTCTCTTTTCATCTCCTTTGCAATCAATCTAATAATTTCGGGTGTTCTTCTGGTAGGCGTACATAAAACAACATAATCTGCTTTTAGAATTCCTCCTACAAGAGATTCTGCAATTTTGATATCTTTTCCCACTACTTTATTTTCTGAATCATAGCCTGTAACTTCGAAACCTTCGCCCGCAAAATATTTTGCAAACCATTGACCCATTTGGCCGCCTGCACCAATAACTGTGACTTTTTTCATTTACTATCACTCATAATGTTACTCAATATATTCATCCCCTCAATTAGTATTTTTTCGTCTTGACATGCAGATATTCTCAGGAAATTTTTATAATTTCCAAATCCATCTCCAGGCGCTATTGCTAGCCCTCTTTCTAATGCGCTGTTAGCAAATTGAACTCCATCAAATTCTTCTTGATTAACTCTTGCAAAAATGTACATGGCTCCATCCGGAATCATGAATTCCAACCCTATTTCTTTTGCTTTTTGTGTCAATATTTCAAGTCTCTTTTTTACCGTATTAGAATTGTTGGATATGTCTGCTTTTAGAGCTTTCATGGCTATGTATTGTATAGGTTCTGAAACATTTGTTATACATAAAGCCTGGAGTTTTGCCATTTTTTCAATTATTTCTGAATTGGCTATAGCATATCCTATTCTGAATCCCGTCATAGCATGAGATTTTGAGAAGGACTGGGTGACTATACTTTTTTCATAATTATAATTCAGAATACTTTTCCAACTATTTTTTGAGTATTCCGAATAAATCTCATCACTCAATATATAGAGATTGTATTCTCTAGCCAGTTCCACTATGGAATCTTGAACTTTTTCATTTAGAATTTTACCTGTAGGATTATTTGGGTAATTTAGTACAATCATTTTTGTATTTGAATTGATTGAATTTTTGATTTGAACCACAGATGGTTCCCATTTATCTTCTAAAGTTGTATTGATTGTTCTCACTTTAATTCCCGAATTTAATGCGCAGTCTTTGTAAGCTGACCATGCAGGTTCAATTACAATCATTTCATCTCCGGGGTTAAGAAGAGTTGTGATGGCAGTGAAAACTGAAAATCTTGCTCCGGGACTAACTATTATGTTGTCTTGAGTTATTTTTACATT
>JAOUNZ010000149.1 GCA_029880665.1 Candidatus Nitrosopumilus sp. | reverse complement strand
TGCGTTCAGAGTATTCAAAATCTCTGATTAAGATTGGAAAAGAAAATCCAAACATTGTTGTTTTAGGTGCAGATACAACTGATTCACTAAAAACCTCTGAATTTGGTAAAGAATTCCCAAATAGATTTTTTAATGTAGGAATTGCTGAAGCAAACCTCGTTACAATTTCAGCTGGATTGGCAATCTCTGGAAAGATTCCATTTGCCAGCACTTATGCTATATTTTTACCCGGAAGAGCGGTAGATCAAATTCGAAATAATATTGCTTATCCGTCGCCATCTGGTCTAAAAGGCCTCAATGTTAAATTGGTTGTATCTCATGGCGGTTTGTCAGTTGGTCCTGATGGTGGTTCACATCAACAAATTGAAGATATTGCAATAATGAGAGTGATTCCAAATTTTCATGTTTTTATTCCTGCTGATACCATTGCAGTTTCAAAATTAATTCCATTAATGGCAAAAGAATATGGCCCATTTTACATGCGAATGGCAAGATCGAAAACACCTTTAGTTCATTCTGAATCTCAAGACTTTCAAATTGGTAAGGGAATTACTCTAAGAGATGGATCTGATTGTACTATTGCAGCATGTGGAATCACAGTTAGGATGGCTTTGGAAGCATCTGAATCATTAAAACAAGAAGGAATTTCTTGTAGAGTTCTAGATGTGTTTTCCATAAAACCAATTGATCATAGCATTTTGGAAAAAGCAGCAAGAGAAACAGGTTGCATTATCACTGCTGAAGAGCATAATGTCATTGGTGGAATGGGTTCTGCTGTAGCAGAATCTGTTTCTGAATCATACCCTGTACCTATTAAGAGAATTGGGGTGCAAGATATGTTTGGAGAATCTGCTAGAGATGACGAAATTCACTTGCTTTTAGAAAAACATGGAATAACATCTTTTAATATGGTAAAACAAGTCAAAGAAATTAGGAGTAAAAAACTATGAAGATTTTCCTTGATACTGCCAATCTTGAATCTATCAGAAAATTTAATGATATGGGATTACTAGATGGCATTACAACTAACCCGTCTCTTATGTCAAAGGAAGGTGGTAATCCAAAAGATGCTATGAAAGAGATTACAAAAATCATAAAAGGCGATGTTAGTTTGGAAGTTGTCAGTACAGAATATTCTGGAATGATGGAAGAAGGAAAACGTCTTCGTGAATATGGCAACAATGTCGTTGTTAAAGTTCCTATGACTCCTGACGGTCTAAAAGCATGTAAATCCCTTTCATCTGAGGGAATACCTGTTAATGTCACATTGATCTTTTCTTCGAATCAAGCTTTACTTGCTGCAAAATCAGGAGCAAAATACATCAGTCCGTTTATTGGAAGACTGGACGATATTGGTCAAGATGGAATGAGTCTAATCAAAGAAATCAAAGAAATTTTTTCACATTATGATTTTGGAACCCAAATTCTTGTTGCAAGTATTCGTCACCCATTACATGTAATTGATGCCGCAAAAATAGGTGCAGATGTAGTCACATTACCGCCTGCAGTTTTAGATAAGATGCTTGAACACCCATTGACAAAAATTGGTTTAGATAATTTTCTTGCAGATTGGAGCAAACTAACATCAGGCAATGCTGACATCAAAATTTAGTAGACTCCAATTTAGTTATTGTGGCACACCAGAAATAAAATTTTCAAAATAGTACTTATCCTGAGCCTTTGTTTTTGCTCTTTCTTGAACTAGTACCTCTACCTGTACTTCTTGTCATTCCTTCTGTTGAAGGCCTTGCTTTTGGTTCAGGTATATCCCCTAGTCGCCTAGATCCGGTACCTCTACCTGTATGAACCATTCTGTTTGCTGCGGCTTTTTTCCTTAACTCTTGAATTTTTCTATATTCATCTCCAGACCACTTTGCAGGATCGTCATCAACTTCAATAGTCCCTGTACCTCTTCCAGTTCTAATTCTTATTTTGCCCATGATCTAAATTAATGCTGCTTATATTTATCTAGTCTCATTTAGTCACAAATATGAAATTTTTATTTTTTGTATCTATGCTATGTTGATTTTTTTTAAATAAACTCTCACAGGTTTGAGATAATCTGGGTTGTTTGATGCATTGCACGTTTTATAATATCACCAATGCAGTTACATTTGCATTCATTTCATCTATTGTCTCTAGATCTTTCTTTTTTAATATGTCTTAGATTGAGATATTGACAAATATTTGATTTGTGTTGATTTGCAACCCTGACTTGATAAACAACTGATCAAGATAAAGTAACTCTTCGTGAACTGACCTAAATCATTTTAATCCTAACTACTAATCCATCCTAGCTTTTTGAAATATACAAACATCAGAACTGCTGGTATGGCAGATGCAATAATAATCACAATAAATGTTGTAAATGGACCTAGTAACATTGTTTTATCTCCAATTCCTCCTGGCAAATTAACATTCATTCCGTAAAATGTCCCAATTACTGTGGACGGAATGGCCAATGTGAAGATAATAGTCAACATTCCAAGCACTTTGTTTGTTTTTTCGGTACTTAACACAAAATCAGTATCTTTGTAAATTTCCATAGTCTCTCTTGATTCTTCTAATGTTTCTATTACTTTTTCAATATGATCAATCACATCGTCATAGTATAGTCCAAGTTGTTCGTCTTCTTCAGAAAATCTTTTTACTTGTTTTGCAATTTCTAAAACAAATTTTTTCAATGGATTGGCAATTCTTCTTAATCTGTTGATTTCTCTTCTCAGCAAAGCTATGCTTCTTGCTACCGGCTTTGTTTCATCAAACACTCTGTCTTCTATCTCATCCAGATTTGCGATAATTTTTCTAGATGTATGTAGAAGATCATCTACTAAAACATCTATGATCTCATGAAGTAACAGTCCTGATGATTTTCCTAGTAATCTGTTCTTTTTTTGCTGCTCTGAATTATTTTTACATATGTCTACTAATTCTACTAATGGGTTAAGATCTCCCTGGTGTACTGTAACTAGAAAATCCTTTCCAACAAATATCGATAGTTGACTATTTTTTGACACACCAATTTTTTGTGAGAGTGGGGGGAAATGCAGAATCACAAAGAAATGATCATCATAACTATCTAACTTTGGCAGTTCAAACTTTGTCATGCAATCTTCTATGTTTAATGAATTAAAATTGTATTTTTCAGCTAATTTTTCAACATCGCTTCTATCGGGATTTTGTAAATCAATCCAAACAAAATTTTTACTCTCTATGGTTTCAATCTTCCTTTCAATAACCTCGGTTAGTTTTCTACCAGGACGCAATTTATTACTAAAAAATCCTTTTCTCAAGTTGAAAAATATCCTGGTATAACGAATTTAAAGCGATCGCTATTGCTGTCATACAGATTTTGGATTATCAACAAAATTAAGAAGTATTGATAAACTTAAGACTACTTAAAAGGAAGTAAATAATTCATTCCAACCCAAGTTAGTCCAATTGCTATTGCCATTGCAACCCACCATAATCGCATATTAGAAATTTTATCTAGTCAATAATAAATCTACGGCCTAATTTCCAGTTGAAACTTAAAGATTATTACAGGATAAGCAGACTTCAT
>JAOUNZ010000148.1 GCA_029880665.1 Candidatus Nitrosopumilus sp. | reverse complement strand
CTAGGAATTTGAAGAATTTTTTGTTTTGATTTTTTCAAGAGTTTGATTAATTTCTTTTAAGAACCAATCGATATCAGATAAATCATCTTCAGTAAGTTGCCCTGTCCATTTTTCTAACACGCTATTTGTAATTTCAGCGCAATTGTAAATCAGATTCCAGTAGGGATGATGTTCGGCAGTTGTATATGCAAGTTCAGTTATATCATTTAGGCCATTTTGTGCCTTGGTCAGTGAGGTTATTTTTTCGCCAAATATTTTTACAATGTTATTTTCAAGATCCTTTTCTACTCTTAGAGGGATGTTTAGATTTTTGTATTTCTCTACTAATTCAAGTAAGTCACGATAAAAATTTTCAAAGAGAGTCATTTTGACAATCTCTGATGCTCAGCATACATGCATCTGTTGAAAACTATTTCAATCCTTTCTTTTCTTGCTAAATCTTCAGCTTCTGAATTATGGATTCCTTCCTGTAGCCAAATTACTTTGGGTTTTTTCTTGATAGCATCCAAGATAACTGGCAAGACCTGCTCAGAGGGCCTAAATACATTAACAATATCAATACACTCACCTATTTCTGAAACGGAGTCATAGCATTTTTTACCCAAAATTTGTTCATGAGTTGGATTTACAGGAATTACATTGTATCCATTATCTAAAATATATTTTGGCACATAATGTGCTGCTTTTGAAGAATTATTTGACATTCCCACTACAGCCACACTGTTTAATGAAAGAATATTACGAATTTGTTCATCAGTATGAGGATCTTGTTCCACAAGAAACGTCCAATCACGAAGAATATAATTTTTGAACTAATCAAGATAAACAAAGAATTTTTTAGTCGGAATACAAACAAAAATCATGGATACAGAACCAAAAGATCTCATAGTATTAGGCGCAATAAAGCACGGGACTAAAAAGTTCGATAAAATTCAAAAAATTACGCAGATTGAATCTGAGGAATTAAATTCAATTCTAAAAAAGCTAGAAGAAAGAGGATTCATCGAAGTAAAAGAGAAAAAAGGATTGTTTGGAACCAAAATAGAGCTCATTGCCACCGATAAGGGATCTAAGGAAGTAGATGAACGTGTTCACGAGTTACAAGAAAGATGGAATCAAATGTCACTTATATACAAATCAGGGGACAAGGAAAAACTAAAACAACAAATGGATGATAACAAGTCATTTTTGCCAACTATGATGTTTTTTGGAATAATGGACATGATGATGTTCTCAATGATGTTCAGCATGATGGGAATGGCAATGTCAGAATATGTTCCAGTAGACAGTATGCCAGACACAGGTGATGCAAACATAGATGATTCCGGCATAGGTGATTCAGGTATTGGCGATGGCGGATTTGACATAGACATTGGATTCTAGCGTGTATTTTATACTTGAAATTTAAACCACAGTTAGTTGATGTACAGCTCCTTTGATAACCCAGGACTTGTAAAAGTTCTCACGTTTTTGCAAACTCACAATACAGAATATCTGTCAGGTCAGGATTTGAGTGATGTGTTAAGGATCAGCAGGGTTGCAGTATGGAAACATATCAAAAAAATTCAAGAGTTGGGATATGTGGTGGAATCAAAACAGAAATTAGGTTACAAACTTTTAGCAAATTCAGAATTACTTTTACCATGGGAAATTACATCTAATCTGAAAACCAAAATAATTGGAAAACAAGTATACTATTTTGACTCCATAGAGTCTACTCAAAGTCAGGCACTGAAAATGGCATCAGACCCTGCAAACAACGGGGCAGTGATAATAGCATCAAAACAAACAAGCGGCAAGGGAAGATCAGGAAGGAAATGGATTTCTCCAAAAGGAGGAATTTGGATTTCCATCATATTACAGCCAAAGTTTGACATATCTATTGCGACATTATTTCCAATCGCGTCAGCATTGGCATTAGCAGTTGCTATAGAAAAAACATTTTCAATTACTCCTGAATTGAAATGGCCAAACGATTTAACAATTAACGGGAAAAAAATAGCTGGAATATTAGTGGATGCCTCACTAGAGTCAAATAAAATTGAGAGTCTGGTGTTAGGAGTGGGAATAAATTTCAATGTAAATGTAAAAGAAATCAAAAAGATGCTCAAAGAGACGCCAAATTTTTATGGAGTCACATCACTAAGTGAACATAAGATAGACATCAAGCCAATTCAATTGGTTCAGGCATTTTTGGTGGAATTGGAAAGGATATACAAAACACTCAATACAAAACAGATAAAGAAAATTATTTCTGAGTGGTCAAAGAGATCATCTACCATTGGAAAGAACGTGGAGTTAAACACAGTAAATGAGAGAATAAAGGGAAAAGCCATCAAAATAGACGATGATGGCGCATTAGTAGTTTCAGACAACAATAAAACCCATAGAGTAATTGCAGGTGACATAGTTCACTTGTCAAAATAAAATTATTTTTTGATATTTTTTGTTTTTTGATCTTTGGATGATTTTTTTGATTGAGAGTCAATCGTTGACAATTGTTCTTTCATAATATCTTTAAGAACATCTTTTAGTTCATTTTGGATATCAAATACTGTCTCCAATAATCCCTCCAAAGCTGCTGAATATTGCTCATAGGCACATAGGAGATCAGTCTTCTTGTCATTTGTTTTAGATAGGTATTCATTTAGACGCAATAAGTTTGTAGATTCGATTAATTCTGGAATTTCAGGTGGGGGATTATCTAATTGGTTTAACTCAAATTTGATGCTCTGAATTTTTTTACGTAGGCTGTAAATTATCTCACCAGTGCCAATTTTTGTCAACACAGAACCAAACAATCATAATAAATTAAAGATTTTCACAAGGTGTCAAGGCAAAATAAATTCAAATCCAAATTGGGGTGAACTAGAAATAGATTAATCTAAAATCAAAACAGTATCAACATTTTATTTGTTTGTGACATCTAAAGAGATCATCAAGCTGCGTCTCTAAAGAGAAATGACAGTTCTAGACACATCAAGATATCACTAAACAACAGATCATGCCAGATGGGAATTTGAATAATAAAAAGCGCCGGAAAGTTCCCAAGTTAAACACCAGATAACCAATGAGGCAATAATGTATTGGCGTTCACCGGTGATCAGTCAATATGAATCCATTAGAACATATAAAAGGTTAAAAAAATTTTTGTTTCTTTTTAGAAAGATTACACCACAGAAAATCAAACAATAAATCAAAAACACAATTGAATGGTTTGAGTTAGACGATTATTTCTCAATATCAAAGAGCAGTTTAGAATGTACTCGTCTTGGAAGAGAATTAATGAAAATCATATCAGACGGTTACAACTGCAATGATGGGTTTAATTGATGCATGAAACAATTGTAACTCATAAGTTATAGAATAGATGATTTGAAAAATATGGATGACATTATGTGTCCAACATCCCCACGTCAAGATTGACTGAATAACAAGATCTTATTCTAGAAATTTAGAATAAGAGTTAGCTGAACCTACACACAATTAACCTGTTGAAATTAGGTAAAACGGTAATAAGGTGATTATACCAAATCACAATATTATGCTTAAAAATTCAATGATTTCAGGTCCAAAATGCCCATCATGTGGAAATAAAA
>JAOUNZ010000147.1 GCA_029880665.1 Candidatus Nitrosopumilus sp. | reverse complement strand
ATTGAATCTACAACTTCAGGTCCTATACCATCCCCTTTCATCACTGCTGCTTTTTTACTCAAAACCGCGGAAACTTGAAGAGTTTATTATTTAATTCTACCTTGATTTGTACTATGGGATTGTTTAATGGATTATTTGGCAAATCAAATCTACACAGTTATTTTGTTCTTCATACATGTTCCAAATTTTTCTTGGAAAAATTTGATATCTTGATTGATGAAGTTGTGAGCAATTACAGCCAATTTGACGACGAATGAATTTATTTACAGATTAATTCTAGGCATCCTTATGCGGGGATCGCCTAGCTTGGTAGGGCGTGGGATTGCTAATCCCATGTCAGCAATGACTCGTGGGTTCAAATCCCTCTCCCCGCGCCACTAAAACTTAATAGGACGATTTGGGAAGTTTTTTCAATGGGACGAAGAAAAACTCAGAAAATTATTCGCACAGGTCCAAAAAATGCAACTACTGGAATGTGCCCTCTTTGTAAAACCATTGGCAAGGTATTCCTTTTGGGTCCACCAGGACAAGAAAGAGGAAAATGTGAAAAATGTCGCCAAGAATTTGAATTATAGTTCAAAAAGATATGCCAGCCCATCAAAATTTTTACCAATAACTTTTTAAGACAAATTTTATCTTGATAGATAATTATGAGTTCAGAAGCTGAAACTATCTATGAAAGAGTCGCAAAACTTGAAGATGAAATTGCGTTACTAAGAAATGAGGTCGATATTCTCAAACGAGCATTAAGAAACAAAATTGCCCGTCATGAAATATCGATGATCAAAAAAGGAACCGATGTAGATTCAATTATTGATTAATTTTTTGTTTTATGTTTCTAATTAATTCTAAAATAAAATCTACATCTTCTGCGTTTGGGTTTAATTCTAAGTACTTATTCAAATATTTTAATGCGGTTTCAGAATTTAACGCTCTTTCTTCTAGAATTCCTTTGTCTCTGATATCTTCTGGGGATTCTGGTTCTACTGCTAATGCCATGTTCGTGCATTGTAGTGCTTTATCGTATACAAATGACTGTATGTATGAATTTTTCAAATTACGAGTTAATCTCATTAGTATCTGTTCCGATTTTATCTCGTCTAGAAACTCTGGTTTGAATTCCACTTCTCCAAAATTAACATCTAGAATATCTTGCAAGTCATCTACATCTAATAGACGTCCATCATAAAATGGGTCTAAGATTAACTCCTCATTATATTTTACTAAAATATGACTAGGAAATCCGACGATCTTGAGATCCAAACCGATAAACTTTGCGATTTCTACATAGAGGATTGAAATGGTTATTGGCAGGCCTGTTTTTTTATCAATTACTTCATTCAGAAAATTATTTTTTGGATTGTAATAATCATCATCATCTCCACTAAAACCTAAATTTTCAAAGAGATGTTCGTTTAGCATTGAAATCAGGTATGTTGGATTCTTTACATCGTTGATTGATTCTTTTAGGGATTTTCCAATCCTGCTGATCTTTTTGATGTAATCTTCTACATTAAGATCTGGATATTCTAAAATCTGAGCAAACTTTAGACATTTTTCAACCAAATTGAAATTTGGATTTCTTACAAATGAAAGCCATTCTGCAACTAGGGGATCAAATTTTTCTTCCAATTACTGTGAACTCAGTCTCTTGATGTATAATTGAGGTGCCTTGATCTCTCTTGTATTTGGAGGATTTGTTATCATTTTTTTGAATCCCTCCTTGCCTAATTTCTCATATGTTGTTTTAGTAAATTCTTTACCCATGCTTTTTCGTACCTGATATGATGAAAAATCTGTACCCATAAACGTGGTGAGATAATTCTGAAAATCTTGATCATCTTTTAAAATATTTTCTATTGCAAACGCTGCCATTCCTTCCATGGTTGTAAATACTGCATGATGTTGCTGAATTGGAACTAGCCATTTTTTATAAATCTCCAAAAGATCCGGAACTAATTCTCCTATTTTTGGATCTATTTCAACATGCGTAAACGTCATTACATCTGGTCCGATTTGCTCTATTAGAAAATGATCTGGATTCAAAAAGAAAAATAAATTTGCTTTTTTTGCAAATGGAAAATCATCTGGGACTGCTTGTAATTGACAATATTCTGATAATTTGCTAACTGTTTCAGCATCTAGTGATAAAATTATGGTTGCTAACTCTTCATTAATTTCATTTACCTTCATTGCGGAATCCTTGTTAATTTGTTGTAGATTCTCTTGTGTGGAATGAATCAATTCTTCTAATACTGTCATCTTTACTGCACCGAGATATCCTGAATTTACATTTTCAAATCTTGACTCGTATGGTTTCCCTTGTTTGTGAAGAATTATTTGTGGATATCTGGATAAAATGAACTTGTTCAAGTAAATTACCGAATCAAGATAATCCCCATATGTAGTTGTAATTTTAGATATGTATTGAATCGCATACGTTGAATATACTAAATATTTTGCAGTATTTTTTTGCATCAACTCTGCAATTTTTTTTAGATCTTCTTTTGCAACTGCATTGAATAATTCTGTGACAAATTCCCTTGATTCTTTGTTTGCAAATACTTTGACTCCTTTCAATATTTTTAATTCTTCTAATTCTGGAAATCTTAATGAAATATTGTCTGGAACCTTTATGCCCAGAAAGTCTCTTACTTTTTCTCTGAATTCCGGCAAAATCTCTTTTGCAATGTCTTCTAATTCTTTGAATTGTACTTTGTCCGATATGTCTTCTTTAGCTTTGATTGCTAAATCTGTTATTTCCCTTTCTTCGTTAATTTCTACTGACAATTGACCAAACAATGCCTCTGCAAATTCTTGAAACTCCCCCAATTCGTATAAAATTTAAAAATACTACATTTAAGATTATCTTGATTTTCCTATCAAAGAAATTATTACCTTGCAAATAATTAATTTGCTATAATATAATGTTAGAATCAAGTCTTGAATTCTTTAGATGTGTTAGATGCGGTTCTAAGTTAGAATTAGATGTATTCAAATCAGATAAAGAAATTGAAGAGGGAATTTTAAAATGTAAAAAATGTAATCTGTTATTTCCAATTCTTCAAAAAATTCCAATTTTATGGGATGACTTTTCTGAATATCTCTCAAATCGTAAAGTTTTGAGCGGTGTTATCTACAAATCAATCATTTCTGAGAAACTAAAAAAATTTGTAAAATCTTCCTTATCGAAAATTACCAAATTCAACAACGATCTAACTGCCATTGAAAAACGTTGGTCTTTTATATACCAAAATAGTAAAAGATCAAAGTTTTATTCGCATGTTAAAAATAATCTCAATTTTATAACAAATTCAAATTTTGTATTGGAACATGGATGTTCAATTGGAATCATGACTTCGCGGTTAGCTGATTCTCATCAAATGGTGTTTGGAATTGATAAGTCTTTTAGTGCATTATCTCATGCTAAAAAATATTATAAACGTAATCTTGATTATGCTGTAGCTGATTCACTATCTTCTATATTTGGAACCCTGCAATTTGATTTAATATTGGCACTTAATGTTCTAGAGTTAATTGAACCAACTCTGTTTCTTAGGCATGTATCTACGCAAATCTCGTCTGGATATTTGGTGATCACTGATC
>JAOUNZ010000032.1 GCA_029880665.1 Candidatus Nitrosopumilus sp. | reverse complement strand
TACAAAAACAAGTA
Source organism: Candidatus Nitrosopumilus sp. (assembly GCA_029880665.1). Lineage (GTDB taxonomy): Archaea > Thermoproteota > Nitrososphaeria > Nitrososphaerales > Nitrosopumilaceae > Nitrosopumilus. The sequence goes on along the minus strand of JAOUNZ010000032.1, from coordinate 9,018 downwards.
CGACAATCACGATTCCTGCAATAATTGCTATTGTTTTTTTATTGACCAAAAGTATTCCTTCTTTGGTTTGGTGGGTCATTTTATTTATCTTCCTGCTCCCCCGCCGCCAGAACCGCCGCCAAACCAGCCCCCGAACCCACCATAAAACCCTCTTGACTTTTTCTTTTTCTGGGCAAGAACGAATAAAATAACAAATAAAATGATAAACGGAACAAGTGGGATTATCTTTTCAAGATCTGACTCTTCGTTTTGTGGAAAATCCTGCATATGAGGCGCAATTGACTCATTATCCACATATCCTGCTTTTTCTGCAAGAACAGACACTGTATTCATAAATGCATGATCAAAAGCAAGTGTGTCTTGCGTCTTTAAAAATGAGTTTCGTGCTGGAACTAGATATGCATCCAAAATCTCACCTGCTGTTCCATCAGTGATCACACCTTCCAAGCCTCGACCAACTTCTATTCTCATAGAACCGCCCAGAGAATCTTTTTCCCTTGAGAGTAAAATCAGTATGCCGTTGTCTTTTCCTTCCTTTCCAATTCCTTTAATCCCGTTCAAGTACATTTCATTGAAGATATGGTGAGCAAGCATGTCTCTTTCATGGATTTCCACTCCATCTTTTTCTATTCCATGACCGTAAAAACTGGGAATAGTCCAGATTACAATCTCAACTGATGTTGCAGCGTCTACTTTTCTAAGATACGAGTCTAGCAGTAACTCATATTCGTTACTTATCACATCACTATTATCATAAACATACCCAGGTCTTGAACCCTTGACAACTTGCGAGTAAGAGGCTGGCACAACAGATACAATAATCGTCATTATGATGATTACTGAAAGAAATATTTTTGGATTTTTCATTACTTGACTACGTCAAAGATTGAATATTCATAAAGTATTCGAATTTTAATGGCTACGGCATCTTCTTTGATCTGCTCTTCTTATGGTACTAGCATCTGTGTTGAAACTGTTGATTTACAGGTACTGTATTTGTCTCTGATGTGAATTCAAAGTTTCTCTCAAAACTGCCAATTTTTTTTTGATAGCAAATTTGTTTTAGTTTCGTAACATGTAAGATAATGATTGCCAAAAATTGGCTCTTTTTGGATAAATTCTTTTAATGCCGACAACAAATTGATGTCATGGGAAAGAGAAACAGAAAGACAAAACCTTCTAAAAACCCAAAAACCAAATTCATGATAATTGGAATAATTGCAGTGGTAATTGCCGTAGGCGTTGCCGCAACCGCAATGAATCCTGATTCAATCAAGGCAGACCATACAAAATCCACCAAACTGTCACTTGACACACGAGGAGGTTCTCCTGTCTTGGGAGATGCGTCCTCCCCTGTAACGATTGTGGAATTTGGTGACTATCAATGCCCCTTTTGCAAGAGGTGGAACGAGAACACCAAACCTGCAATAGAGAAAAACCTCATTGAAACTGGCAAGGCAAGCCTGATCTACGTTGACTTTCCAATCATAGGGCCCGACTCCATAACAATCCATGCTGGAAGCTATTGTGCTGGAGAGCAGGGCCTTTACTGGGAGTATCATGACTTTGTATATGCAAATCAGGGCCATGAAAATGGCGGTTGGGCTAGATCCGAGAATCTAAAGTTATTGGTATCTGGAATTGATGGTCTTAATACAGATTCATTCAATGAATGCCTTGACTCTAAAAAATACGAACAAAGGATAAATGACAACAAAAAGATTGCATCCGACGCAGGAGCACGATCCACTCCCACATTCATCGTCATATCGCAAGATGGGGCTGCTGAAATGATAACCGGCGCTCAGCCGTATGGGACATTCCAGGTACTTGTGGATGAGATGCTTGGATGATGCCTCCTCTTTTTGAAACAAGTTTCTTTATACATATGACAAAACTGTGCTGTAAAGTTGACGGCTGATATTTCTTGTATGTTGACAATTCTAGTTATACATCAGAGATTCAAAATCCTTATGAATACCATAAAGTCTAGTTTGAACAATTGAAAGCAATATTTCTGGCAATTCCGTTGTTTGTAATGTTCTTTGTGTTTGGTTCATTTGTGTATGCAGTTGAACTAAAGCTAGGGGAAAAAATACTCCATGAGGATCTTAATTTGTATTTTTATGACATTGAAGATTCCAGATGCCCATTAGATGTTACTTGTATCTGGGAGGGCAGAGTCACTGCCATGATTCAAGTCCAAAACCAAACTCATACAATCTCAGAGAATTTTAGTATTGGCTCAACTTTGTCTTCTATCTCTCCTTATGATGTCACTCTAATTGATGTAATCCCCCATCCTATAAGTACTGAAATCCCTGATTATGTGGCACTTCTTGACATTACAAAATTCTCGTATTCTGATAAATCACAACCTAAAGACTTGGCAGATCTCATCCCTCCATTAAAGCAATTCAAAAACAACATCCCATTTCATGAAATAAAATGTAATGTCGGTCTTCAGTTAACTCAAAAGTATGATGGAAGCCCTGCATGTGTAAAGTCTGAAACTGCTTTTGATTTAATCAAAAGAGGTTGGGTTAGCAATGTCATCTTGGCGGTTCAATCAACTCCTCAAACAATTATCAAAACTGGAACATATGCCGGATTTTGTCTTGGATACTGTGTCCAAGATTTTGTCATAACTTCTGAAAAAATCACATACTCTCAAAATGGCTGGGACTATGTTGCAGATGTTAGAGAAGAACTTCCTGCAAAAATAAAAGAGGTTCAAATATCTGAGTCAACATGGCAAGAATTGGTTGATTCAATAGACCTACAGAAGTTCAATTCGCTTCCAGAAAGAATAGGCTGTCCTGGCTGTGCTGATGGCATAGTTGAATGGATTGAAATTTCGGATGGCAAGAAAGACAAAAAGATTGAGTTTGAACCTAAAGATAATGTTCTAGAAATTGATCAACTTGTGACTGTGTTACGAGAAATACGCAATACCACTGCATCAACAATTACCACTTTTGAAGAATGCGTATCTGCAGGTAACCCCGTCATGGAATCTCATCCACGACAATGCAGAACAGTTGATGGAGGCCATTTTGTTGAAAAAATTGATCTTGAACAAGCGCCAAATGTTATGGGAAAAAGATCTCCTGTGGATGTTCCTGACGCAACAAATGAAAATGACATGTCATGTCAAACACATTGGAATATCAATACAACTGAGGAATTAAATACTGAACATATTAAGGAATCAATTCAAAGTACAATTGCACAGTTTGGAATAACGTACATAATTGAAGAGAGAGAAATATCGGTGTATGAGATCTCTTCTGGATATGTCGTGTCGATCTCTGGATTATGGGACTCTGAATCTGTTCAATATTCAATGATTACAAAAGATCTTGAAAACATCACTGGAGTCAAGATAAAAGGCGAACCTGCAATGTGCATGTGATCGTTTTATTACTGCATCTCATGACTTGGAGTATGTATGTAATCGAATCTAAGATTTGATTTGTTCTAAAATGAATGTCATTTTTTAAACTAGGCTGTGACTGATGGTTGTTGGCTCTTAAATTGTCTTGTTATGTGCCATACCAATCCGCTGATGATTTGTATGAACAAATCATTCGTTTTGCTTTTATTCAAACCCTGCATATATTGTACCATGAGCAATCAAGATAACCAAAACAAACCAAGTTGGGAAGAAGTACAAGGACTGTCCTGGATTTTTTACGAGGACTAGATTTTATCTAAAATGTCTGTACTTATGACCTCAGTTCAACTTGAACGAGACCCAACTGTCATAAAAAAATTCAGGATTTTGAATGTGTTTTATTTGTAGAATTTTGCACACATCTGGTTTTCCAGATGTTGGAATTTCTAATATTGCTCTATTTGGATTAATCCTGCGTGTCATCTAAATACCCAAAAATTGTAATTTAGGCATGGAAAATCCACAAAAAGTCATACAATTGAGGTCAACTTTAACAACAAGCTCAACTTTTCCTCAATCCCATTCTAAAATGAGGCTTCTAGACTCTCTTATCAGGAAGTAATGATGAATCGTAATCTACCTCTAGTATTTTCTCTTTTCTTGCTTGTAGGGATTGTTGTTCCTGTATATGCTCAAACAACTGATCATGTTATAATTAATGAGTTAGATACTAATCCTCCAGGAAATGACTCTGAATCTATTGCTGAATGGGTAGAACTCTATAATCCTACAGACGCTAATGTTGATCTGGGTGGTTGGAAAATTGCATCCACTACGGTTTTGAAAAAAACAATGACAATACCAAGTGGGACTGTAATCAAACCTGGACAATTTTTAACTTATACCTATCAAAATCTCTGGTTTACTGATTCTAACGAATCTGTTGAACTTAGAGATAAAAACGGTCTTATCATTGACAAAACTCCAATACTTACTGACTTCCAAAACGATTCTACATCTTGGCAAAGAATCTATGATGGTTATGACTCAGATACGCTGTTTGATTGGAAATTTGTAAAATCAACCGTTGGTTCATCCAATGGCAAACCTGTTGATACTCAAGAATCAAACGGTGTCACCATAACTGTTTCATCTGAAAAAGACTCTTACTTGTTTGGCGAAACTGCAATAATTCGTGGCAGTGTTTCTGAACAAGTTTTTACTGTAAAACCATATTTCCAACCCCAACAAATTATTGTTACTATCACTGGTCCAAACTTTAACAAAGATATAACACTGTATCCAGATCTTAATCTTAATTACAAAGCAACACTTGGTCTACAACAAGTTTTAGGAATTTATGAAGGCACATATCACGTATCTGTCGCCTATGCTGGTGCATCTGCTAGTACCAACTTTTCTGTCGGTTATGAATCACCTGTTCAAGTTGTAAAGACTGAAAGCTCTCTTGTTCTACTTACTGATAAATCTCAATATTTTCCAGGACAATCAGTCATGATAACTGGCCATGCATCAAAAATTATCCCTTATGAGGGAATGAAATTGATTGTAAAAGACTCTGATGGTAAAGTGGTGTCTACAGGAAATTTATACCCAACTAACGGTGAATTCAAAAGCACATTCTATGTGTCTACTGTAAACGTTGTCTATGGGACTTATGAAATCTATGCTGAATATTCAGATAAAGCTACCTCCATTAATTTTGACGTCATCGAAGATGTCAAAGAAGATGTACCTATCTCCATTTGGACTGATAAAGTTGCTTACGGTCTTGGTGATCAAGTCAAAATTACTGGTAGATTAAACCAACAATGGATTAGCACTCTGGATTTGGAGATTGTCCAAACAAAACAAACTTCAATAGGAAGTTCTTCAATCGGCAGTAATTCCGGATTTAAAATTTCTGATGGAGTAAGAATTATGGGTGATGGTTCATTTGCTTACAGTTTTACCATTCCTGATAGTAAATTACGATTAGGTGATTATCGGATCACTGTTTCAAAAAGTATCGGTACTGCAACCAGTATCATTCATGTGGTTTCCAGTCCTGAAAGTTTTGTAGATTCTGATTCCGTATTGACAGTTAATACTGATAAAGAAGTCTATGAACCTGGGGATAAAATGATCATTAGTGGGTTCATAAAAGATTCATCCATTATATCAGGCTATAAGAGCGGTTTGCCTGTACGAATTTCTGTTTCTCATGAAGATGGGACTCCTTTGAAGATTACAGCTTTGTCTGGTGTTCAAACCAAATACAGTAATGATGTAGCTGTAGCGTATGTTTTTACGGCAATTCCTGAGACATCAGGAAATTACTTGCTTAACGTAGATGTAACCCGTAGTATCTTTACTGAAGGAAACTATGTCATAAAATCTGAGTTCTCAAGTCATGTTGCAACAAAAACATTTTCGATAATTGACCCCCTAGATTTGAAAGATGGAGCAATCATCTCTACTGATAAAGATATTTATGGTCTAGGTGAAACCGTTCATCTAGCAGGTATTGTTCCTCCAACAGGGGACACTTCTGTAATTATCACTCTGACAAAACCTGATGGAACAAAAATTGTTTCTGGTTCTGCTGTTGATGGCCAACGCTTCTCTTGGTCTTGGACTGTACCTGTTGCAGAAAAAGTACAAAACATCAAAGTCAATACCGGAAAAGATGTAGTCAAATCTAATTTTGGGGTTTATAAAATCAAAGTATCTGCTAGCAGTGAAACACACTCTCTTTTCTTCAAAGTTTCAGCAGATCCAGAACACGATACTATGTCTACATCACCCGTGTTTGTAACTACTGAAAAATCATTATATCAAGCAGGAGATAAACTCAAAGTTATAGGAAATGTCCTAAAGCGTACTCAAGGTGATGAAGGACTTGTTATTAATCAGCGAGTCACAATCAAGGTGTTTGATGATTCTTTTCCGGCCAAACAAATTTACGAATCAGCTGTTTATCCTAACCAGGGCGGGGAATTCACTAGCATCTTTGACTTGCCAATCACAATTTTTCCTGAAGGGACATACTCTGTAAAAGCCATTTATGGGGGTGCACGTAGTGAGTCAACCTTTAGTGTTGCAAATGATTATACCTTTGGAATTGATGAACCTGTGAATCTTTTACTGTCTACTGATAAGACACAATATTATCCTGGCGATGTGGTGGAAATTAACGGAAAACCTAACAAGTTGATTTACATTGAAAAATTCGATGTCAGTGTAATTCAAAAATCCGATTCGGAAATTACTTGTGGCACATTTTTTTGCGGTAAACACACTGGTCCTGTAACAACAATTCGTCCAAATCCATCTGGATCATTTGATCATCAATTCACAATTCCTAACACTTCTTCTGCAATTGGCTCTTATGAGATCACAGTTGATGCGGATTTTGAAACCAAATCTATTTTGTTTGATGTTGTAGAAAAACCACTAGTCATTAGACCTGATACTGTAATTGAGAAAGAAAACAGGATCTCTACAAATCTGATATCTATCCTGACTGAAGAAAAAACTACTGACATTGTATCTATTGCGCCCAGAGTGCTTACTGGCTCCTTGATGACACCAGTACGTGGAGACGAATCGTTTGTAAATCTTAAGGTTTCTACTTCAACTGGGATATGTGTCATTGGTCCAAATGATGACTGTTTAGTCAATGAATCTACTAGAACTCCTGGACAAATCTATAAAACTATAGATGTTGATGGAGCCAGTTTAAATGTCAGATATAGCGGTTCTGATGTACGTCTTGAAAAATTCAGCATTTTACCAGAATCGCCTGATGAGTTTTTACCTGATGAGACTTGGAATGTTGAGATACTCAAGAATGATCAAGTTTCACGGTTTTATTACAAAATAACATACAAAACTTTAGAGTAAGTTCAAAATAGTTCTCGTCTGATTGTAAATTATCATGAAATTACAAGTTTTAATGTTTTATCAGGATGACCCAAAAAAATGCACAGCTGCAAAAATGGTTAAATTTGGTCTTGCTCAAAATATTCAAAAAATCAGTAGTAAAGGAATGGTTTTAGATCCGTTTTCTGAAAAAACTCTACTACCTAAAGATAAATCTCTGATTAATTCTATTGTTGGAATCGATTGTTCTTGGAATCTGGCCAATCAGGCATTTTCCAAAAAATTTGATGGAATTAAAAGAAAACTTCCACCACTACTTGCTGGAAATCCTCTTAATTATGCAAAACTAAGTAAATTGACAACTGCTGAAGCATTATCGGCTTCATTATTCATTTTAGGTTTCAAAGAACAAAGTTTAGCATTACTTGACAAATTCAAATGGGGTCATACTTTTTATGAACTCAACCAAAATCTATTGGAAGAATATCTGAAACTTGAAAATGAAGATCAAATTGATGGTGTTCTCAAAGATTACGGATTGTTATGATTTCGTTTTTTTAGATACAGCAAAATTCCTGAAATAAGTATGATTGGCATGATCCAAATTACATATTCCAAATTATTCTCAGATAATTTTATACTGCCATTCATCTTTTTTGGCAATTCGGCATTAATGTCAGTTACAAGAAAACTTGACTCATAAAAGTCAGGCTTTAACACTGCATTTGAAATTGCAACTATTTTGATATTGTTTGCACCAACACCTAAACCTGATGTAACTTCAGAAGGAATGTTGATAACTACATTGTTGTTGGCAACTTCAAGTGTTTCTGATTTTATTTTGATTCCTTCAGAACCCGTTAAAAAATATAACACTGAATCAGAGTTTTCAACATTAACTATGATGTTGAACTCTTCTCCTTTTTTAACAATTTTTTCCATCTCTATTCTTTTTATTGATGGGAATTGAGGTTTTTCAAATTCAGACCATCTTCCTAACTTCAATGGATAAGAATCATCATCAAATGCAGTAACTTTGATCGTTCGTGATTCTGGCGAATATGTCTCTAAATAAAACGGCCCATTGCTAATAACTGCGTGATTTTTTTCTTCAATCCATTTAATTGATGCCTCGTATCTTTTTTGGTAATACTCCATATCTTGATTGCTTTCTTTTAATGGATGTGGTATGTATTTTGAATTTTTAAATTCTAGTAAATAATCTCTGACGATCTTCGCATCATTTGGAATTATCAGTGATAACCAGCTCACGTTTTTACTAGTAGCACCTGATCTTGAAAATGAAACTTTTCCGTCTGTCACTGCCTTTTCCATGGCTGATGTGATTTCCCATGGCACTGAACTCCATAACACTGCCCAATCAGCTATTTCTCCCTCATCAAAATGCCAATAATCTACATAAACTTCAACGGTATCCTCATCAATTGAGTTTACTCCTATGATTGTTTGAGTGCTCTGAGCTGCTCTGGGAGTAAATTCTGCATCAAAAGTCTTGTCATTCTCATCCGTCTGGATTCCCCACTCCATTATAAAATACAGTGAATGCAAAATATCCTGCATATCCATTTTTTCCCCATTGTGCCAATTACTTAATTCAAAATCAAACGTCACCTTGCTTGTTGCAAGTGTTTCTTCTCCAACATTTTCCCATTTTTGTAATGATGGATTCCATATTTTTGCTTCTTTAGGAACACTCAATTTGTCATTTGGACCTG